>CAYYOX010000893.1:0-2665 GCA_964473065.1 uncultured Planctomycetaceae bacterium
CATAAACCGCGCCGCCGGAGGCCAGCGAGAGCAGGTTTCCGCCCGGATAGGGTAGGTCCAAGGGGATCAACTTGCCGTGCTCGTCGAATCGCAGGCCGTTGACGACCACGAATCCGCCGTTGTTCAGCGGATCGCCCGCCATGAACGATTCGGCCAGGTAATCCAAGGCGGTGCCGTTGATTACGGCCTTGGGCCGCCCGACGGCATTGATTAAAGGCCGACCGGCCACGTTCCCCATCACGAAGATCTCCCCGCCCTTGGCCCCATAGAGGAACGTCTGGCCCACGTCGCCATAGACGACCAGTTTACCCCGCTTGGAGATTTGGCAGAGTTGGTCCTGAGCATTGCCATGCACGTAACACTCGAGCCCGTCCATACCGGAGCACAGGTAATCGCCCGGGTTGTCGTAGCAATCGATCCGCAGCCCGTCGGTCTTCGGGCCGAACCCCACGCCATGGAACCGGGTTCCCCGACTGTGGTAAAAAATGAAGTGTCGCCACCCGAGTGCGTAGGCCTTCTTCGACAAGGCGGCGTCGCAGTTGGCCCCCTCGGGCGAGAAGCCTTTGGCGTCGATCAACAGCGTCTGCTCGTCTTCCGCCGGGCCGCGGAGTTGCTCGCGTGTGTCCCAGGTGACCCGCGAATGGGTGCCTGCCGGTTCCGAATTGCAAAGCGGCTGGGCATCGAAAATCTTCTGCAACCCGCCGCGCAGGATCGTCAGCACGGAACTCCGCTTCTTGTCGCCGGTCGGATAACGGTGATTCAGCGCCAAGGTCAACCCTTCGATCCCCAAGGCCGGGTTGTCGGGGGCCGTCTGCCCGGCCACTTCGGCGACAAACGTTCGCAGCCGATCGTAATCCATCGCGTCGAGTTGATCGCGGAGGTGGGTAAACAACAACTCGGCATCTTCTTCACGCAGGGCCTTGGCGACAACCTGCCGATCGACGTCCGTCTTGGTCGACTCGATCGCGGGGATCGTCAGATCGCAATGCGTCTGGCCCGGCAGCGTGCCGACGGGGTTGCCAAACTTGTCGGTCACGCTCAGCGTGTAATCGCCCGCGTCGCCGTTGGTCGGTTTGCCGTTGCTGGGCGAGACGGTCATCAGGAAGGCCCCGCCGTCGGTGAAGCTGCCACCCCGGGCGTTCCAGTATTGATCGGCCAGTGGTGTGAATCGCTTGTCTTCGGAAGCCAAGCTGGCCAAGGTGGCATCGATCGCCTGTTTCTCCGAACAGACCAACCCGATCGACACCTCGCCCTCCTGCAACGCAAACACCTGCGGCCGCAGCATGGCCGTGTCGGTGATCCCGACCAGTTGGAATTGGCCCGTCTCGGCCAAACTTCGGGCGATAATGAAGAACCACGGCCCGTCGGGTGAGGCGTGGATGTGGGCCGCTTGGATCTGGCGATAGATCCGTTGCTTCTCGACCGGCAGCCGATCGAAGTCCAACTCGGTGGTCGGGGCCAAGGCCTCGATGATGTACTCGATCGGATACTTGTAAACCCGATTCCAGAGGTCGAACAACAGCACCGAGACCTCGGTGTCGGTGAGGAATCGCGGGAAAAGGTTCCGCGCGGCCAGGTACTCGCTGACCGAGTGGTAGTTGGCGAAGTCGCCGTTATGGACCAGCGCCTCGTTGAGTCCCACGAACGGGTGCGCCCCGCCCGGGTGCCACACGCGGCCTTTGGTCGGATAGCGTTGATGGGCGATCCAGACGTGGGCCTTCACGTCGGGCATCCGATAGTACTCGACGGCCGCTTCGGCATAGCCGACGATCTTCATCACCAGCAGGTTGCGCGAGTGGGAGACCACAAACGCCCGTTTCTCGCCCATGGCCGCATAGAACGTGTCGTTCAAGCGGATCGAATTCTGATAGACGAACTCGTCTTCCAACTCGCGATCGGGCAGATCCCTCAGGCCCTTCTCTTCGGCGAATCGGGCCAGCACGTCGGGCTTCACGCGGACGAAATAGCGGGCGATGTCCGGCGGGCGGACCTCCAACAAGGGCACGTCGCGGTAGTCGTCCAGCGTCGGCACCATGCCGCCGTGATCGATCGTGAAGTAGGGCTCGATGGACTCCTTTTCCACGTCGGCCCGGGCGTCCGGATCGAGCAGGGCGATCTGTAGGATGTAGTTTTCGTCAAGTATTTTGCGCGAGACGCCCAGGTCCTCGGGCACCAGCCCGCAAGCCGCGATGCCGCCGCCCTTGCCGTTGCCGCGGTTGCGCATTTGGATCGACGGCTCATAAATATGCCGTCCGCCGACCGGGATCGAGCAGGCGAAGCCGGTCACCCCGCAGCCACCCTCGGCCGCAGGCGATTGCTGGAACCACGGGCCGGTGGGGCGCAGATCGGTGCGAGCCCGGCGGAAGAGTTCGCCACGGTCGATTCCAAGTCGATTGTTCAACATTCGTTTCCTCACTATAAAGCCGCGACCGGTGGTCGCGCCCCTGTTGCCGCGGTCATCAATCGCGCTCGTGTCGGCGCGACCAACGGTCGCGGCTTTGTGAAGCGTCGCGACCAACGGTCGCGGCTTTATACGCTGTTTTCGTAGTCCATGTGCAACAGTAGGTCGGTGCGGCCTCGCAGGTCTGCGACCGAATTGACGCCTAACCGGTCAAGCAACTCGACAAACAATTCGCGCAGGGCGGTGCACCGACTGAGAACACGC
>CAYYOX010000894.1:0-1711 GCA_964473065.1 uncultured Planctomycetaceae bacterium
CCGGCGGCACGGCCGACCACGCCTACTACGTCCACCAAGGCGATAACATCGCGCTGGAGCTCGACGGGCTGCAATCGGGCGACCTGACGCATCGTTACCTGTGGGGCGCGGCGGTCGATCAACTGTTGGCCGACGACCAGCGCGGCGGCGAACTCTTGTGGACGCTCGGCGATCACGAACAGACCATCCGCAGCGTGATCGACAATACCGGCCGGATACGAATCTACCGCCGATACGATTCTTACGGCCAGATCACCCAGGAATTCAAGTACGACACCAACGACAACATTATTCCCGACACGCACGCCGAGGCCGTCGACGAACTCTTCGCCTACACGGGCCGTATGCTCGACAAAGACACCGGCAACCAAAAGCACGGTCAGCGTTGGTACGATCCACCCACCGGCGGCTGGCTAAGCGAAGACCCCAGCGGCTTCAACGCCGGCGACATGAACCTGTATCGTTACGTGGGGAACAACCCGGTGAACTACGTCGACCCCTCGGGGCTAGACTGGTCCGGCTTCAGCAGTTTCATGCCGGGGTTCCAAGACTACGGCTCGACGTCCCAATGGCAGGTCAGCGGTTCGGTGCCGCGGGTGAATCCGCCGAGCAATGGCGTTTCGGCCTTTACTAAGAACTATATCGTAGATGTCGCCCACGAAGTTAGTCGGGAGAGGTTGGCGGAAAGTTTCGCCGAAGTCGCCGGAGTGTCTCACTTGCCTCGAATCATGTGGCCGGACAACCGTGCCTACTCCGCCAAGAGCGAACCTCTATATGATTTCAGCAACTGGGGGCAATGGGACGCTGGGCAAGATTCGGGTGACCGGCTGCAACGTCAATACCTCCGGGAAATAGCGGATGCCGAACGGATGGGGAATCCCGAGTTGGCCGAGTTTCTGCGCGACTCGATCTCGGCAAACACGCTGCCATCGAGACCTGCGCTGGGTTACCAGTCGCCTAGGGCCCGAGAGGAAGGGCTTGGTCTCTTCGGGGTGGCGCTCGATGTAGGCGGGGCGGCGTTGGAGGTAGGCGCGAGCATGGTGCCTTATGTCGGCGAGGCGATGGACTTTCAAGTGCTTGTATCCCCGTCGTCGGCATGGTGGGAGCGCGGACTGGCCGGCGCAAGTCTGGGAGTGAACGTGATTTTCGCCGGCGTTCTGCCAAACGTAGGTGGTTTCCTACGCGGCGGCAGAAGACTCGCCGGAGAAACCGCAGAAACCGTCGTGGATGCGGTTGCAGGAGTTAGACGCGGTGTGCATAATGGACCGAGTAGTAGGTTTCTTCAGGAGGGGACAGGTTCTGGGCGGCTCGCCCCTTATCACTCACGCACGGCAAACCTGCCAGCGTCTACGACTCTTAACGATGTGATGGAGAACGCCTGGATTCCCGGGAGGGAAGGTATCACGCTGACAGATAGCACGATTCGCTTCGCGGACGTGTACAGGCTAACCGAGAAGACCGGTATTGAGTTTGGGTTGACACGAGAACTGGTAGGGGGACGGCAAGTACGTCGTCTTTATAGTGGTGGGCAAAACGCCGTGACGTTGCCGACAGGCTCGGGAATCCGTTCCATCGGCCACACGCATCCAAGTGCCGCACGATTGCCAAGCTCGCCGGACATCAATTCGATAAACAGACGGTTCATGAATGCCCTTGAAGCCGATCCGCTCGCGCCAGTCCCGCACTCAAGGGTGATGAGGGGAACGGGTGC
>CAYYOX010000894.1:1721-2660 GCA_964473065.1 uncultured Planctomycetaceae bacterium
ACTATTTACTATACAAAGGTGCTGCGATAGGAGTCTCAAAGATGTTTGCGAGAGATCAAATACCAGACATGGCGATCTGCCACAAGTGCGGAAACCCAATGCGGGTCGTCGACCTCAATGCCCAGGCACGTCGCCTTGGTGTTCAGGTTCCAGATGAGTCCTTCGTGATAGAATGCTGTGGCTCGGAGTTGACTGTCGAAGATGAAGAGGCAGCTCGCCAATTGCGAGACCTGCTTGCCGAATATCACGCCGCTGAGCCGGGGTCTGAAGAGCGGATCGAGACGCTTTGAGACGCTTTAGAGTCAGGCCGTGAATAGTGAATAGGCGGGAAGCGCGGTTCTTTGACAATTCGGCGTGAAGGTGAAACGGGCTCGATGTCGTCGCCCCGACGGCTAACTATTATCAGTATGACGGCGTGGGTAATGTGGTTCGATCGCGGATGGCGTCGGGCGATGTGAGCCAGCCGGGTAGTCCTACTTCCGACCCGATTAGCGGATCGTACGCGATCGCCGCCGGCGGTACAAACGCCTATTCGCTGGCCGTCGATCTGGGGAGCGTCGTTTCGGTCGTCGTCGACGCGACTACGTTCAATTACTACCCGAGCGTGGAACTCGAGTCGCCGTCCGGACATTCGATCTGGTACGCGGACGAGGACCGTGACGGGATCGTGTCGGTCGACTTCGTCAGCCGCCAGTGGCAGGCCGAGAACAACCATTGGTCGATCCATGTTTACGGAGCGGAAGGCGACCAGTTCGACCTCGACGTGCTAGTCACCCCGTTTAACTCGCTGGTCGACTTCGACTACGCCTACGACGACGGCGGCAATCTGCTGACCGCCGCCGACAGTCTCGGCGCGACCACCACTTACACCTATGACGCCGTGTACCAACTGGACACGATCGTACAGACGGGGACCGGCGCGGCTTCGAAGAGCGTCGA
>CAYYOX010000895.1:0-2653 GCA_964473065.1 uncultured Planctomycetaceae bacterium
GGTATGCAGATCGGGGTGAAGAACTCCCGGTCGTCATATTAGGGCTGAGGGGCGTAATAGGTTTGCTGCCGGACGACAACAAGTGGAACAAGAAAGGCGTGCTCTGGGTCGACAAGCGGGGCAAGCGGTCGTTGTTCGACGATCAGGGAGAGCCCAAACCGGCCGTCACGAGAATTCTGGATACCCGCGCCATGGTGGTTGGCGTCGATCTTTTCGGCCAAGGCGAGTTTACCGCCGACGGAAACCCGATCGCCAAGACCCGACAGGTCAACGAGGGCCAAGCCGGCAAAGGCTATGCAGGTTTCACTTTCGGGTACAACGATCCGGTCTTCGCACAGCGGGTACATGACATCCTCACTTTGTTCTTGCCGGCGAAAAAGAATAAGAAACCGGACCACAAGGTCTACTTGGTCGGACTCAACGGTGCAGGCCACTGGGTCGCCGCTGCCATGGCCCAGGTCGGCGATGCGGTCGACGCGGCGGTGATCGATACGGGCGGGTTCCGCTTTGCTGACGTGACCGCCTTGAACGATCCCGACTTCCTGCCCGGGGGCGCCAAGTACGGCGACTTGCCGGGCATTATCGCCTTGGCCGCGCCGCGACCGATCTGGCTGGCCGGCGAAGGCGCGCAAACGCCCGCCCTCGCAGCGGCCGCCTACCGGGCAGCGGGTGAGCCAGACAAGATCACGCTCTACAACGGCGACGATGACAAGAAGGAGTCGGCCGCCATCGAGTGGCTGCTTCGCCAGTAAACATTGTCCACGCACTGGCCACCGCCAGTTGGAATCTGGCTCCAAGAATTGCGGGTTGTATAGGAGCGCAACTATACTCGGCACGGCCAAGAACTGAGGTTTTTGTAGGAGGCGCGAGCGGCTAACCCTAACTCTGGCCGTTTCGCAGCTTGCCTAGAATGAGCGAGCCGTTGTGTCCGCCGAAGCCGAAACTGTTGGTCATGGCGGTGCGGACTTCTCGCTGTCGGGCTTGGTTGGGCGTGTAGTCCAGATCGCACTTGGGATCGGGCGTGTGCAAGTTGATCGTCGGCGGGATCAGCGAATCGCGGATCGCCAACACACAGAAAATGGCCTCGACGCCGCCGCTGGCCCCCAGAAGGTGCCCTAGTTGGCTCTTCGTGCTGGAGATGCTCAGCTTGCGGGCGTGCTCGCCAAAAACGGTCTTCACGGCAACCGTTTCGGCCTGATCGCCCAAGGGCGTGCTGGTGCCATGGGCATTGATGTAGTCGACCTCGGTCGGATCGACCTGGCCGCTTCGCAGGGCCAACGACATCGCCCGGGCGGCCCCGGTGCCGTTTTTGTCTGGCTGGGTGATGTGACCGCCGTCGGAACTGGCCCCGTAGCCGAGCATTTCGGCATAGATGGCCGCTCCGCGGGCCTTGGCGTGTTCCAACTCTTCGAGGATCAGGATCCCGGCTCCCTCGCCCAGCACGAACCCGTCGCGATCGGCGTCGAACGGCCGGCTGGCGGCTGTCGGATCGTCGTTGCGTTCGGAGAGGGCGCGCATGGCCGCGAAGCCGGAGAGCCCCATGGGCGTCAGTGCAGCTTCGGTCCCGCCGGTGACCATCACGTCCGTTTCGTCCTCCTGGATCGCTTTGAGCGCCTCGCCGATGGGGTTGGTCGCGCTGGCACACGCACTAACCACCGCTTCGCTGGGCCCGCACAGGCCGTATTCGATCGAGACCATACCGCTGGCCGCGTTGGCCATTAGCTTGGGGATAGTGAAGGCCGAGACCTTGTCGGGCCCCTTGCTCAACAGCCGGCTGTGCTGGCACTCGATGGTTTCCAATCCGCCGATCCCCGAACCGATGATCGATCCGCATCTAAACGCGTCTTCGCCGGCAAAGTCGATCCCGGCATCGCGCACCGCGTCCGCGGCCCCGACTAGGGCATACTGGACACAACGGTCCAATCGTTTGGTGTCTTTTGGGGCTAAGTATCCTTCGGTCGACCAATCGGTAATCTCGCCGCCGAAGCGGACGCGATATTTCGAACAGTCGAATCGTCGGACGGGGCGAATCCCGCTTTGGCCTTCACATAGACGAGTCCACACCTCATCCACTTTACAGCCGAGCGAGGTCACCACCCCGACACCTGTTACGACAACACGTCGTTTCATGGCAATCGGTTACTAAGAGGGAGTTTCGCTACTTTCGACGTTCTGAGAAATGTGGTCGACGGCTTGGCCGACCGTCTGAATTTTCTCGGCCGCGTCGTCCGGAATGTTGATGTCGAACTCTTCTTCGAGTTCCATGACCAACTCGACCGTATCGAGAGAGTCGGCCCCGAGATCGTTTACGAAGGAGGTTTCTCGGGTAATCTGCTCTTTGCCAACGCCAAGTTGTTCGGCAACAATATCAATGACGCGTTCTTCAACTGAGGCCACCTTGGGGGTCCTCCTGTTCAGCTAAGCTAAATGAGGCGAGCACTACTATGGCTCCACCCCGTCTTTTTCAAACAAAACACACCCCAAAAGCGGCATGCCCCTGGAGTTGCTCTCCTTGGAGAGATTCAACGACTGACGAATATATAACGGCTTTCGGTTCGCGTGTCTAGATCTTTGGCGTGTATTTTACGCCTATCCGAAAACTTCTGTGTATTCTGCCCACACTTTCCCAATACCGAGGTCGACCAAGCCACCC
>CAYYOX010000896.1:0-2634 GCA_964473065.1 uncultured Planctomycetaceae bacterium
AGGACAACTCTCCTGCCGCGACCTTGCACGCTCCCAACGACGCCAACCACACCAGCCGTTTGAACAGTCTCGGTCCGTACGAGCATTGGAACAATGTGACCGACAAGCAGTATTCTCGCAACCTCGGAACCGGCAGCGGCATTGAGCTCGTCACCGGGGACGATGCCCCGCTGATGACCGCTCCGGAGAATCTCAGGCCTACCGCCGTGAGCGATTCGCAGATCGATCTCGCCTGGGATCTGCCCATTGGAATGGAAACTTCCGTCATTACTTCTTACAAGGTCTACCGCGACGGCGCGTTCATCGGCTGGTCGCCGTCGGACAAGCGGACATACAGCGACGTCGGTCTGGATGAACAAACCACATATACCTACATGGTTTCGGCGATGGCCGTCATCCATGAAGGGCCCAAGAGTGACCCTGTTGCGATAACCACCGTCAGCCCGCTTACCATCGTGACCTGGTCCTCTGGGGCGGAGCACGGCCGGGGTGCCGGCGAAGGGCTGTTGGAGATCCCCGACGACGGGTCATTCTGCGAGCCGCGATCCAGCGGCGTCTGTAAGCTGATCCTGGCCTTCGACGGGGCGATCGACCCAACGAGCCTGATCGCCCAGAACGTCGAGGTCGCCGGGCGGGATGCCAACGGGTATCTGGACGTCTACGGCGCCACGACGATTTCCACCACCACGCGCAACGGTGAGACGGAAGGTGTGATTATCTTCACCCCCGCACTTCGAGATTATGCCAAGTACGCGGTAAGCGTCTCTGGCGTGACGGACGTTGGAGGCAATCCGCTCAGTGGAGACGCCGATAGGATCATGACGGCCCTGGAGGGCGACGTGTCGTGCGATCTTCGCGTCAACGTCACGGACCTCTCCCGCGTGCGGGCCGCGCGCACCAAGTTAATCGATCCAAACGTCGCGGGGCAGGTGCGTGCGGACGTCTCGGGAGACGGACGGATCAACGCCACCGACTCATCCCGTGTCCGCGCCAAAAGGTCCAACGACGCCCGCGGCATTGCCGAGCCCGTCATTCCCAGGAGGCCCTACGTCGAAAAGGACGGGTTAGTCATCATGGAGGCCGAAGGCTACCATGACAACGTTTCCCAAGGCGGGCACCATTGGCAATTCGTGACCAGCCCGAGTGGATACTCCGGAGACGGAGCCATGAAAGCCGTGCCCGTCGCAGGCACCCTTTACGATGTCATCTACGTCCCCAGAAGCCCGCGGCTGGATTTCCAAGTGATTTTTGAAACGACCGGGACGTATTACGTTCGCGTACGAGCCTACACTGCCGATGGAGGCGATAACTCCTGCCACGTGGGTCTGGACGGACAGGCAGTTTCCACCAGCGACCGGATCGGAGAGTTTGCAGCCGGCCAATGGTATTGGGAAAAAGGCACGCGGGACGGGCCGCTGGCCACGTTGGAGATCAACACCGCAGGCCTTCACACGATTAACGTCTGGATGCGGGAAGACGGGTTCATTTTCGACAGGCTCGCCCTTACGACGAATTCAAGTTACGTGCCCCCGGAATAACAGCCGGCCGCCTCGACCCATTTCGGCCGGACCTGCAAGTAGTACTGCTCGGTCACGCGGATGTCGCTGTGCCTCATGCGGCCGCCGGCCCGGGTCACTCTTCCCGCTCTTCGGGCGGCAGCTCGGGCAGCTTGATGTACGAAGCCTCTTTGACGAACTTGAGTTGGCGGATCTCTTCCAGGACCGCTTCTGTTGGCGCCTGGTCGAGGTTGATTCCGACCATCGCCAGCTTTGGCCTCTTTTTGCGGGCGACCGTCATGTCCGCGATGTTGAGTTTGTTCTTGCCCAGGATCGTGCCGTACTTGCCGACAATGCCCGGGGCGTCCACGTTGGCCATGATCAGCACGTGCCCTTCGGGCTTCATCTCCATAGGAAAGCCGTCGATGGCGATCACGCGCGGGAGGCGGTTGCCGAAGATTGTGCCCTCGGCCGACCGCTTCGCCTGGTCGGTGTGGATGGTCAGCTCCATCACGTTGGTAAATTCCTCCACCTTGGCGGAGGTGACCTGATCGACCTCGACGCCGCGCTGCTTGGCCAGGACGGGTGCGCTGATGACGTTGACGTGCTGGTCCATGTGCGGCTGCAGAAGGCCGACCAGCAGATATGCAGTAATCGGCGTGACGTTCATCTCGGCTATCTGCCCGCGGTAGATCACCTCTACCTTCTTCATCGCCCCCGGCGTGATGGATGCCAGGATCGTTCCCATCATGCCGCTTTCAAACTGCACATGCGTGCAGACATTGTCGGGCATATTGGGCGGGTACTGCGTCAGCACGTTTGGGTGGCTGAAGCTCTGCACGTGTGTGATCTCGCCGCCCAGGCAGCGGAACATATCCACCTCGTGGCAGATTTCCATGAGGAACAGCCCGCCGCTACGGGCCGGGTCGGTCCGCCAGACGTTGTTTCCCTCGGCGACCCACCCACCGCGATGGTGGACGAACTCCAAGCCTACCAGCGGGCCTATCTCGCCGGATGCGATTATCTCTCTCACACGGTTCATGCCAGTCGAGACGCGCATCTCGAAGTCCACCGCGCAGATTTTGTCGGTTTTCCGCTGTGTGCGGACGAGGGTGTCGAACTCGGCCTGGTTGATGCC
>CAYYOX010000897.1:0-2632 GCA_964473065.1 uncultured Planctomycetaceae bacterium
CTTTATTACTCTTTATTACTCTTTATTACTCTTTATTACTCTTTATTACTCTTTATTACTTTTCCCGGCACCTGGCATTTAAGCAGGTTTTGCACGCTTTGACACCTCAAGAACTTTGTCCAAAACGGCGACAACCTCGGCATCAATTTCCTCCCTATTCACGTAGCTCGCCAACACGTGGTAGTCGGTCTTTTGAAGGAGATTGGGAAGGTCGAGCTCCTTGAAGAACGTCCGGAAGAGCGGGTTTAGGAAGTCATCCGTCACCTTCGAGTCGCCTGACCAGGGTGATCCCCGGTCGAGCTTCTCCATGGCCGCTTCAGTTTCCGCGATCGTTGTTTCCATGAGTTCAACCCACTGCGGGGCGAACAGCGGCCCACCTGAGTTCTCGACTGCTGCGTGGCGTGCCCATGCCAAGAGTACTTCCGGTTTGCAGAGGTAGTTTTCGATCTCGCGCCGCGACCACATGACTTCGACCAGTTCGTCCTGATCGTGCAATTCTTGATCGAGACGGTCAAAGATCGCAACTCCGACCAGATCTGGCTTGGCCTCGCGCAATCCATAGAAGTGGCTTCGCGCTTTGCTCGGTTGATTCGTCACGTACTGGACGAAGGGTCGCTCCAATTTGGCGTATGCCGGATGATCCAAGGTCTTTGCGAACTCGCGAAGTATTGACAGGTCCGTGGAGCCTTCAAGATAAAGGACCCACCCGGTTTGCTCTGCCTGGTAGAATTGGTCAAAACCAATTTCTTTCAGAGCCTTGAGGACTTGACCTCCGCGGGCACCGATTCGGTGGGGCTTTCCGACAAACGCCACCACCACATCACGGCCGGCAGCCTCGTTCAAGATGATCTCGGAATGGCTCGCGGCAATGATCTGGGATCCCTGCTCACGAACCACTTGGGACATCAACTCGTAGATTTGCCGCTGCCGTAGAATCTCCAAGTGTGCATCAGGTTCGTCGATCAAAACGACGCAGTTGGGGTTAATCGTCAGGTGCGCCAAGAGCAGCAGCGTCTGCTGCAACCCGCGCCCCGCCGAGGAAAGATCCAGACGAGTCTTGGACCGATCGATGTACGACATCGTGATTTCACCGCGCCCGGCAACGTATTCTGGCTCCTCCAGACGCACACCAAAGAGTCTGTCGAGTTCGTCACAGAGGCCAGTCCATTTCTCGACTCCATCAGGCTCGGAAGAGCGGATCTGATAGCATAGGTTGCGGAGTACCTCGGCTGTTCTGCCCTCTTCAAGACAAACGCTGATGGCGCCAGGATCGAGACGGGTCTCGTTTCCGGCCAAGCCGGACATCGGCGGAAGAAATGCAACATCCACGTCGGCGGCCTCCGGCGGAACCGGCATCCGCTCCGGGTTCTTGCCATCTGAGAGGCGCAGGGGTCGGCAATAGAAAGACTCCTCGTTGGCATAGTAGAACTCCAGGCCGCACTTCCACGCCTTCCCTTGGCTGACTCCCTCGACGGTGATGTCAAAAAACACAGGCTTTGTGTCCTGTTTTCCGTCGATCTTTTTAACGTTCCGAACGTGCAGGTTCCGCCAGAGGAGCTTGGCGTTTGGAACGGGAACCGCAATCAGATCGCGACGGTTGATGGTCACGCCAGAGCGTGTCCTAGGCGTCTTCTTGCCGGCGCGCTTTTCGTTCCAACGCTTGAGCCCCACGTTCCACACCGCAAGTGCTTGCAAAGCGGTAGTCTTGCCGGAATCATTTGGCCCGATGAAAACAACCGGATTACCCAGCTCGATTTCAGCACAGTCGAACCGTTTGAAATTGCGAGTAGTCAGCTTTGTCAGCATTTTTCTTCTCCGACTTTCAGTACGCTCGGCAGGTCGCGTAGCTTGACAATTCGGGGACAAAACAATTGCCTCCCTTTTGTTTCCGCCCCCTCGTGTCGCCAGGGCCTCCATTAGCGATATGCCCCGCCGTCGTCAGAGGGGGGGGCTCGCTCGCGTCAAGATGTCGCTTCCTCCACGACCGCGATCTCCTCGTCGGTCAGATCATACAACTCATATACCAGCCGGTCAATCTGCCAGTCCGGCGCGTTCTGACGCTGAAGCACCGCCTTCGCGTGTCTAGCCTTGGTAGACCCCACATCCTTGGGCAGCGAGAGTGTCCGCTTGGCCAGCACGTCAGGCACTGCCATCCAGTTGATTCCTTTGTCCCGCGGGCTACAAGAAATACATCAAACTAGGACCGCATTATAGCCCGAAAGAATGGAGAAGAAAAGGAGAGGCTTGGGTGTTCCCGCGACCCGATTCATCGGGTCTAATCCACCGGATTGATCCCCCGCTCTCAAGACCGAATGAATGCGGTCACTACGAACGGCGTTGGGCTACGGTTTTCGTGTGGCGTGGTCGGTGCGGCTGGCTATTTGGGCGGATTTGGCGGCTTTGGATTTGGCTTCGGCGGTCGACTTTTGGGCTACGTCGGCGGCTAGCTTGGCTAGTTGTCGGCGGTTTTCTGGAGTTACGTGACTTAGTCGGAAATTAAAGGGAAATTAAAGGGGTCGGGAGTCTTTTTTCTTGTGTCACGTGATTTGATCAGCGGGCTTTGCTTTGTGGGGGCGACCTCGGGGGCGTAAGGTCGATTGGAGATCCAATCGCTTTGCCGTTTGTTGCTGCC
>CAYYOX010000898.1:0-2626 GCA_964473065.1 uncultured Planctomycetaceae bacterium
TTCGCCCGGGATACAAATTTGTTGGCGCGTCTATTGGGACAACCCCCAGCGATTAACGCGAGCCATCCAATACGTCGAAAAAACCCCCATCCGCGAGGGCAACCCGCGTCAGAATTGGTCATTCGTGACGCCATCCACAGGTTAGCGAATATCATTAACCCGTTTAGCGGCGGGGCTTGCCCCGCGTTTTTTTCTTCTTGCGGGGTGAACCGGCATTCCAAAAAACGCGGGGCAAGCCCCGCCGCTAAACGGGTTGAATGAGAATCCACGGTATTGACCGGTTGTGGCTTTGGACGTATGATCCCGGGCATGATGTTTTCACACGTATCCAACGCGCATTTGATCGGCATTGCCGGCTCGGGGATGCGGGCGATGGCTGATGTGTTGCTGCATCGTGGCTGGACGCTGAGCGGCTCGGACCTCTCGGCCGATCCCTTGCCCAAAATCGGCGTGCGTGTCCATCGGGGCCATGCGCGGGGAAATCTGGCCGAGGGGACCGATTTGGTCGTCTGTAGCGACGCGATCGACGCCGACAATCCAGAATTGGTCGAAGCGATCCGACGAGACATTCCTACGTACACCTACTTCGAGATGGTCGGGCAACTGACGGCCGGCAGCCGGCTATTGGCCGTCGCCGGAACGCACGGTAAGTCGACCACCACGGCCATGGCGGCCGAACTGTTTTGCGAGGCCCGACTCGACCCGACCGTCTTCTGCGGCGCGACGCCGCTGGGCCAAACCACCGGCGGGCGAGCCGGCCGCGGTGACGTGGCCCTGGTCGAGGCCTGCGAGTATCGGGCCAACTTCCTGCACCTTGCACCCCGACAGGCGGTCATCCTGGGCATCGAGCCGGACCATTTCGATTGCTACGACTCGATCGAGCCACTGGAAGAGGCCTTCGTGAAGTTCGCCCGAAGTGTACCGAAAGACGGCCTGATCCTCGCGCGGCACGATTGCCCGGTCACGCGGCGAGTCGTCAAAGGGATACCCGGCCGAGTGGTTACGTTCGGATTCGATCGGTCGGCCCAGTGGTCGGCCGCGAATTTGAGCCAGCAGAAAGGACGCTACAGCTTCTCGATCGAGCACCTTGGCCGGCACGTGTGCGAGGTGTCGTTGCGCGTGCCGGGTCGACACAATGCGTTGAACGCCCTGGCCGCGGCCGCCTTGGGCTTGGAAAACGGAATTGCCCCGGAGATCGTTTCGCGGAGCTTGAGTCGTTTTCGCGGACTTTCGCGTCGCATGGAGTCGCTGGGTACGTTTGGGGGTGCTTGGCTGCTGGACGACTATGCCCATCACCCGACCGAAGTGACGGCCGCGTTGGCCACGGTGCGTCAAATGGCCGCCGGACGTCCCGTTTGGTGCGTCTTCCAACCGCACCAGGCGTCGCGAACCGAAAGGCTACTGGACGAACTGGCCGAAAGTCTGCAAAATGCCGACAGGGTTTTGGTGGCCGACATTTTTCGTGCCAGGGAAGCCGCCCCCCGAGCCGGGGAGGTCACCGCCGCTGACTTGGCCCGGCAGACGCGACGCCTCGGCGCAAAAGTCGCCACGATCCACGACCCGGACCGGATCGCCCGGTCGCTGGCGACCCAGTTGGCTCCCGGCGACGTAGTGATCACCATTGGCGCGGGCAACATTCGAAGGGTATGCGATGGGATTATTCGACGGTTTCGAGAAAGTCGTGCGGCAGGGTGAGCCCCTGGCGATGCACACATGGTTCCAGTTGGGCGGTCCGGCCCAGTATTTCGCCGACCCGGCCGACCCGGACCAACTGATCGCCCTGGTCATACGCTGCCGTGAGGAGGACCTCCCGATACGCATCCTGGGTCGCGGGTCGAACCTCCTGGTTCGCGACGAGGGCGTGCCCGGCATGGTCATCCGGCTGGTCGCGCCG
Source organism: uncultured Planctomycetaceae bacterium (assembly GCA_964473065.1). Classification (GTDB taxonomy): domain Bacteria; phylum Planctomycetota; class Planctomycetia; order Pirellulales; family Thermoguttaceae; genus CAYYOX01. Next base: position 1,895 of record CAYYOX010000898.1, read on the forward strand.
CCGTTCGTGAAGATCGACATCGACGGCGACTGCCTGGTGGCTGGCGGCGGCGCCAAACTGGGCCGCGCGATCACCACGGCCGTACACCATGGGCTGACCGGCCTGGAAACCTTGATCGGCATTCCCGGCACGCTGGGCGGCGCTTTGCACGGAAACGCCGGTACGCAGAGCGGCGACATCGGGCAGTGGACGGCCCAAGCCACCGTGCTGACCGCTACCGGCGAAGTCTTCACGCGCGAACGCGACGCGCTCGATTTCGCTTACCGCCGAAGCAGTCTTGATCAGCTGGTCATCCTCGAAGCCCGACTGCAACTCGACGAGGACGACCCGGAAGAATTGACTCGGCGGATGCAGAAGCACTGGATCGTTCGCAAGGCGGCCCAGCCGATGGGGCATCAGTGTGCCGGTTGCGTGTTCAAAAATCCCCGCGGGGCCAGTGCGGGTGAACTGATCGAAGATGCCGGCCTGAAGGGCACCCGGATCGGCGGCGCCGTGGTCAGCGATCGACACGCCAACTTCATTGTGGCCGAGCCCGAGTGTACCAGCCAGGACGTCCTGCGGCTGATCGAGTTGGTCCACGATCAGGTCCACGACCGGTTGGGGATCGAGTTGGAACGCGAGTTGGAGATTTGGTAAGCATTAGGCAGTAAGCAGTAGGGGCCAAGTGTCAGTACATATTGAACAGTTAGGTGTCAGTACATGTTGAACACTTTAAGGTGTTCGGCTGGGCTG
>CAYYOX010000899.1:0-2620 GCA_964473065.1 uncultured Planctomycetaceae bacterium
GGGCAACAGTCCCCAACAGGATGACCTCGGTTAACGCGCCGGCGTAATCGAACCCGGCGACCGTCCGGCCCTTGTTCCGACAGGCTTCGACCCAGTGGTGGTAATGGTTACGCGGGGCGATATTGGGACGCGAGTAACCTTTGAACCTGCCGGCCGGGAATAGCTGCGGTCCGGCAGCGTGCGGCAGCAACAGTGAGCCGGCCTCGCCGAGTAGCAGCGAGCCCTGCTTGGGAAATTCGTGGCTGTCAATATGCTGTCGAACGTGATCGCCAGGGTACTTGTCCCCGTCCGACCAGATCAGCTCGAGCGTCTCGCCGGCTGTCAGCTCGTTGCCGGCGAACGTGTAGTGAACGATCTGCCACGTCGGCCAGGTCTCCGTCCGGCGCCAAGGCGTGTCTCGCCACGCAGGCTCGACCTGGGCGCCGATGCGCACGGGCGGGCCCAGTCCGAGGGCCAGGTACGGCGTATCGACAATGTGGCAGCCCATGTCACCCAGCCACCCTACGCCGAAGTCCTGCCACCCTCGCCACCACGTGGGATGGTACACGCCGTGCTTGTACGGACGTACGGGCGCTGTGCCCAGCCATGCATCCCAATCCAGCGTGGCGGGCACGAGGTCCTCCCCGGCAGGCCGGGGGCCGGTGGGACGGTAGTTCCCGGCCGGCTTGTTGGACCATGCGTAGATCCGCTTGACCTTGCCGATTGCCCCGTCTCGAATCATCTTCACGGCCATACGATAGCCAATAGTTGCGTTCGCCTGAATGCCCATCTGTGTTACTACACCGGCCTTGGCGGCGGCCGCTGCTATCCGTCGGGCCTCATAAACGTCGTGTGTGAGCGGCTTCTGACAATACACATGTTTGCCCTGATTGATGGCCGCCATCGTGATCGGCGCATGCATGTGGTCGGGCGTGGAGACACTGACCGAATCGATCTTGTCACCTTCCTTGTCCAGCAGTTCGCGCCAGTCTTGATAGCGGCGGGCGTTGGGGAACTTCTTCACCGCCGCAGCCATGCGTGCCGTATCGACGTCGCATATCGCCGTGATTTCAACATCGGGGTGTGAACCTATCTGTTGTACATCCCCCCACCCCATGCCGCCGACCCCGATCGCGGCGTGCTGGATTTTTCCGTTAGAAGACTTAGCCGAAACAACCCCAGGCAGGATAGTGGCGCCCAGCCCTGCGCTGAGGCTACGTTTCAGAAACCTACGGCGATTGATTCGATGACTCATAACGTGATTCTCCTTCCTTCAGAAAGAAACTATATAACCGAAGCCGGCCAGGTTCGCTGCAACGCGCAGTTGTCTTACTGAGACCGCAATAACGTTCGTAACAGGAGGCCATCACGGACAAGTATATTTGATCCGGCATGGATAGCAAGAAAACAATAGCGTGACCCGCAAAAGACCAACCATATGAATGGGGGCATCCTTTGGAATGTCATCGGCCGAGTCACCGAGTTCAAGGATTCTTCTGCGATGTGGCACTGGACGGGCTGAGAATCAGCAACCACCCTTTGCCGGGTTCGACAGGTATCTGGTCCGTGACGGCAAAAGTGGCGGAATCCTGAAAGCCTTCGATGAAGGGGGCGGCAAGCTGTGCACCCTCACGGCTAATACCCAAGGCATCGAAATCAATCTTGAGCCGGCAGCTTACGGGCTCTGGCGCCCAGCTTGCAACTGAAAGCAAAGCCCTGTCCGCCTTTGCATAGACTGTGACCAACACATCTTTGTTATCTGCTCTTACCGGGCATGAGGGGGCCCAGTAGCCAAGCATTCTCGCGTCCTGCATCCCGAACTCATCCCAGAACTTCCACAGGCGGGCCGGCATTTCCTCGCGTGGAAGCCGCGCGGTCATGCCGTATATCATCCCGCGCCACGGATTGCCGCCGTCCTGCAGCATCTCGCCCATAAGGCCGAAGCAGATGCCGGACACTTCCACAAGCCAGAAATCCGGGGCGCTGTTGTAATCGAAATACTCACCAAACCAGAGACGGTTTATGTATGGAAAGTGCTCGAGGTACAGGTTGGCGCTGTTAACGAACCCGTCTCTGACGTTGTACTGATTCGCTGAGTGCAAGTCGATAAGTGCGCCGGGACGCTTACGGTCGAGTATTTTCCTGACGCGTTTCATCACCGTCCGGTCAAATGCCACGTCGTCGATGTAAAGACCGTCAATTCCGATGTTTTCGACGAGCCAGTTAAGGCCCTCGAGATAGTAGTTGTGCCACCGGGAAACGCCGCTGTTTATCACGGCGGCATCCTTGAATCTCGGCACGAACCAGCCGGCGATATAGTTCGAGCCAAGGTGTTCCTGCAGCCAGGAATGACCACCGCCGGGACCGTATGCGAGAATCTCATCGTCCAGACTGCGAAGTGCAAATATCTCGGGACACCGGTTGGACAACTCACGCACCGTGTAATATATCTTAACTTTCATCTTGTTTGCGTGTGCGGCGTCCACGTAATCCTTCATTTGTTGTGTATGGATAAAAGGATAATTGATGTAGGGATTGGCGTCATTTGCGTGGTGATTGTTGATGGTATTGGCACCGGTCTTGGCTATCTCGTCGATCGGCTTGTAACTGTGATAGAATCGTGTTGCCCACTGTCCCTGAA
>CAYYOX010000900.1:0-2614 GCA_964473065.1 uncultured Planctomycetaceae bacterium
GCAGCAACAGGGCCATGTCGTCGAACACGCGGAACGACGTTAGCGGAATCGGAAATGCCTGCGAATTCGCCACGGCGAGGATGTCGCCCCTGGCTTTGGCCGGCTCGATTTTGCCGTTTATTCGTGCGTTTCCCTGGACCGTAATACCATCGGGAAAAGATACAGGACCGGCCATGATAGACTCCTTGATAAGTTGACAGTTAGTTGGTTAAAAGTGAAGCAATGACACTATGGCGAAATCCACCCGCCGCCGGAATCGCCGAGAGAAGTTATAAGCGTGCTCATGTCACTTATGCTGGGCCCGATGTCGTCGCGTCTCTCTACAAAGGAAAACAACCCAACTAGTAGAGTATTTCTGATCTCTAGCTGATATTCCATAAGCCGCATGTCTTCTTCGTGTTTCTTCTGGCCCCCATCCACCCGGGCCATGATCTCGCTCATTCTCTCGACCACCATGCGGTGGCGCTGTTCCGTCAGGGTCGACGCATTCTGCGAGGTCAAGGCCGCGAAGCGTTCCTTGCCGGTCAACTCCCCCCTCACGGCGTCCTGAAGCTGCTGAAGCAGCGTGTTGCGTTCCGATATGGCCGCCCCGGAAACGCTCTGTTCAGCCGTATGTTGCCGATCGAGGCCAGTCAGATGCTCCGTGACAACCCGTTGTACCTGTTCGAGCAACCGATCTCGCTGTCCCGTTTTGAACTGAGTAACGGCTTGGCTGAGTGTCTGAAGACGGGCCGCCTCATCGATCAACACGCGGCGCAGTGCCTGCCCTGAGTCGTAGAGCCTGTCCCGTACTTCGATGTTGAGCCGGTTGTTGGCGTCCTTTATCGCGTAGATCGCCTGTTTGCCGGCCATGGTGCGGTCCCGCATGGATTGCTGAAGCCCATGCAGTCCAGTGATCTCCGATGCCTGGTAGCGAAACAACTCCTGCTGGAGTCCGTATATCCGATCCTTGCCGGCCATGGTGCCCGTCCGCATGGCCGTCTGTTGTCCATAAAGCTGGTGCTGGTTGTCGAACTTCTCCCGATTCAGGCGGTCGTTCAGGGCCACGATCTCTTCGTTGTGGTCACGAGTATTGCGGGCCGTTTTGTCCCCAGCCACATCGGATGAGTATAGCCCCCTGTCTACGAGCATCTGTAGTTCGACAGAAAGCGAAGCGGCGAACTTCTCGTTGATCCTCGCACGCTCCGTTACGCCCAAATCATCCAGGAAGGCCGTCGCGGTGGGCGAATGGGTGACGAAGTCCGATTCCAGCAACGCGAGCACGGAATCGTAATCACCTTTGTGCGTAGCCAGTACGCTCGTGCCGCTGGCCAGCAGGGCAGTAACTTCGGTATCCACGTCGGTGTAGTCGGCGTCGATGTCGACCAGCACGTCGTTGATGTCGGTCTCGACGGTGTCCAGAAACGTCGTCGCTGTGGCCAGCAAGGCGGTCAGTTGCGAAACGTGGGCAGTGTACTCCGCCGATAATTCGGCCAGTAGAGATCCCTGCTCGCCCGCGAACGTCGAGAGGTCCGTATCTGCGTCTCCCAGCAGCGTCAGGATCACGGCCAGGTGGTCCGTGTAATTCGTGTCCAGTTCGTCTCGCTTGGCAATAAAGTCCACCAGGAACGTGCTCAGGAAACCTGCCTGGTCGCTCAGCAGCCCGTCGATTATGACAAAGCTCGTGTCGTAATTGTCTTCGAGGTCGCTCAGTTTCGTGTTCAGTTCGCCGAGCGCCGTCGTGGCCACGGTCACATCTGCAATGAGTTTGGTCTCGTTGTTGTCGATCAGGACCTTGACCGAGTCCATGGCGGCACCCAGGTCGGTCAGGTAAGCCACCGCATGTTCATTCTGCGCCGAGACCTGTTCGCCAAAGTGCGTCTGGCTACTGCGGATCATATCGTCCCAGTCCACCAACACCTCGTTGTAGCGATCGTTGTTGTTCTTCAACGCGGAGTTGTACGCAAACGTCCATTCACCCAACAGGGACTGGAGTACCAATGTGTTGTTCAGGGAATTCCGCGACATCACGAAGTACGGCGTCGGGGGCTTGGTGGTCTGGTCGTAGGTGATGTCGGTCTCCTGCCACCCCTGAGCCGCCAGCCAGCCGACCGAGTCTTGCGGAATCTCATTGATGGTCTGGTAGTCCCACCACGTAGAAACCCACGGCGTAGTCGCCGGCTGCGTTGTGATCGGACTTTGATCCGGATCTTCGTACGGGACGACAGGTGTGTTTGGAATACCCATGATGTCACCTAAGTTATTTTCATCTTATGCGGCCAAAGGGAATGCTTTCTAAGGTGATCCCCTCGAACGCCCATGGACCGGCACTGCTCAACCAGATCACCGCCCAGGGTGCCCTTACCCTTGGCCAGCCCGTATTTGATCGGCCCGCATCCCAGCTACCGTCGGCCGCCACGTATTCCTGAAAATCGTTCCCCGCCAGGGAAGCGGTGATCGCGGCCTTCCCATTATCCGCCGCTTCCTCTGCACTGTCACCAGTCACGATTGCCCAATTCACCGTCGCGCTGCTGGCAGCGATGATACCGTGGATTGTCTGGATCAACCCGAACTGATTTGGGCTCCCGAGTCGCAACGGCCCGACCAGTAAATGGCTTTCGCCTGAGTCGTCGAA
>CAYYOX010000901.1:0-2611 GCA_964473065.1 uncultured Planctomycetaceae bacterium
TTAGCCGTCGCCGGCACGGCGATGAGATGTTTAGCCGTCGCCGGCACGGCGATGAAATTGAAGATCAGGCCCTCACCGCCGTGCCGGCGGCGGCTAAACGAATTCCGGAAGTTATTCCTTTACAAGTTCTTAGTGCGGTAGATTCGGATCGCCTCAGGATAGGATGCTCGCCAGATGTCCGGCCGAAAGCAGTGGTAGACTACTTGAGTTTGCGGTATTGACCGGGGCTCCGGCCTGTCTTCCTCTTGAACGAGGTGCACATGCTCGAAACGTGTTGAAATCCAGCCTTGGCGGCAATGACTTTCAGGGGAAGTTCAGTTTCGATTAGCAATACCTTCACGCGATCCAACCGGACCCTAAAGATCTCGCTGTGGGGCGGCCGCCCTAGATGCTTGACAAATCGGCGTTCCAACGCTCGGCGGGAGAGACTGGCCCGGCGAGCTACGTCCTCAATGCCAATCCCGTCGCAGGCATGCTCACGAATATACTGCACGGCCACGGCCATCTTGGGATCCATAATGGCCACCAGATCGGTTGACTGTCGGGCAACCACGCCCAGTGGCGGGAAGCAGAGTGGTTGCTCGGGCGGCTTCTCGCCGGCCATCAGCCGATCGAGCAGAGCGGCCGCCTCGTAGCCGATGCGGTGAAGATCTTGGGCCACGCTGCTCAGCGGCGGCTCGGCCAGATCGCACAATACTTCATCGTTATCTACGCCCACCACCGCAACCTCCTCGGGGACGGCCAGTTCGCCCCGACGGCATGCCTCCAGCACACGCAGTCCAATCGCGTCGTTCGCCGCCATCACGCCTGCCGGTTTGGGTAGCGCGCGGAGCCACTCGGCCAGATCGTCCTGGCTTCGTTCCCAAGGCCCTGGCGGGCGTCGTTGCGCCGGTCCCTGATAGATGCTGCAGGCGCCTCCTTTGTGATGAATTGTTTCCAAAAAAGACGCCTGGCGTCTGGCCGACCAGACGGTTCCCTCGGATCCCACGTACCCGAACTCCTGAAAGCCCCGGTCTATCAGGTGTTCGGCCGCCAGGCGGGCGATCGCGAGATTATCGGATTCCACGCGCGGCAGGTTTTCCAGGCAATCTTCCCCGAGATCGACCACGGCCGCCGGCGTCTTCATGGCGGGCCGGGCGGTCCGGCTGTCTTGGCCTCGCACAATGATCCCGTCGCCCCGCCAAGTTTCTAACCAGGGCGGGAGCGGATCCCGTCGGCTACGCTCCTCGTGATAGATGGACCATGGCCCATTGGCCCGCACGTAGCGGGCAATCCCGCGCAGGACGCCTCGCCCATAGGCCTTGGAGGTTTCGATAATCAGGGCAACGTGCGGTCTGGATTTGGCCATAATGAACCCTCCCCCCCCAATTGCCTACTCGGCCTCAATGTGGGGCACAGCCCCGGCAAACGCAGCGAGCCTTTTACATGTCCAGGACGTCGCAAAAGCAAAAAACGGGCCGCAAAATGGAAACGAAAAACCTGCGAAAACGCGTGACAATACGCATAGTTCCATTACAATGGACTACTGAAAGGTCGCGACTGGGAAACTAAACGAAAGCGTCGTAAAAGGATAAACCAGTACTTCCAGTGTAGTTGAACACGTTTGGGGAAGTCAAGTCGCCCATGGCATCCGACCCTGTCAAATCAGTCGGAATGAGACACTAAAATCAATTTTCACTCGAACAACTACCTACCCTTAACCTGAAAAGAGGCAGCGGAGTTTTGTAGGCCGGTCGCAACACCCGTCAAGGCGCGGGGTGGCGATGTCGGCCTTGTTTTTTTGGCCAACCGGCCAACATGACGTACCGGATATGGCTGAGGTTTGAAACACTGTTTTACTGTACCATTACTTTTTCTTTCTTGAGGAGCGATATTATGAAATTTGCAAATGTACTGTTTTGTTTAGTTGCCGTTGTCCTTTGCACCACAATGGCGTCCGCAGAGATTATTTCAGGAAACGTAATCGGCGTCGATCTCGGCGACGACGACGGAACCCTCGCCAACTGGGTGACGCTTATCGGCGGCGACAGTGCCGCTGCGGTTGACATGAACACCGGCAACCCGATCTCGGGCGTTCAGGTCTCCCTTTCGGAAGTTGGGGACGAAGCCAACTCGGGTAATAACAGCACCCTTTCCACCTTCACGAACACGACGATTCCGATTTCGGTCGCGACGGACCAGGTCTGGGTTTATGGCGACACGATCGCCGTGACCTTCACCGGCCTTGACGATGCACTGACGTACGACGTGGATATGTATTCGATGGCCAACGCTGTTGTGAATCCCGTAGCCAGTATCGTGACGGACGGCGCCGGGACCCAGTCTACCCCCGAAGTGTATCGCCTGGATGCTTTCAATGCTTACGAGGCGACCGGAGCACCGAGCGGAGCCTTCAGCGGGCTCTCGACGGACGGCAACGGCCAGATCATCGCTAGCTTCGTCGCCTCGTGGTGGTGGCCGGGGGCCAACGCCGTCGTTTTAACGGCCGTCCCCGAGCCGTCCACGCTGGCGCTGCTGGGCACGGGCCTGCTGGGCCTGGGCTTCTTCGGCTGGCGACGACGAAAGAACTAGACCAAAAAAGGGGACGGGAGTCTTTTATCGGAACGACCCG
>CAYYOX010000902.1:0-958 GCA_964473065.1 uncultured Planctomycetaceae bacterium
CATCCTGTCCATCCTGTTATCCCGTCAAAATACCTGCCCGTCAATTCTCCGTGAACGGTTACGAAACGAGGAAAGATGAATTATGAACGATGACCGGCCGCTTGGGAACTACGCCCCCCGTCGATCCTCACTCATCAGCTTCTCACACGAGCCGGATTCGCGTCTTTTCGGGGTCCATCTCGGGCACGGCGTCGAAGCGGTCGATTCGGGCGGCGGTCAGGATGTCGTCGTCGCGGCCGATGTTCACTAGGTTCCTACCGCCGGGACTCTTGCGCAACTCGGCCGCCAAACGTTCCGGCGGCAACGGCTCGGCCCCGATGGCCTGGGGCAAGGCGAAACGGTGCAGCCACGTCTCCCGCGCCGTGAGCGCCTGGGCGTTCTGCTCGTAAGGCACCGCAGCCAGCCGCGTAATCCGTTCCACCAGCATCCCGGCCAAAAGTACATCGTCGTTGCTGATCGCCCCGTTGGTTCCGGCACAGACCAGGTGAATATCGTCCTGAGGTGATTGCAGCAAGTCGCTAACCACCGCCTGGGCGTTGACAAACGCGCCGATCAAGACCCGACTTGCCTTGGACGTCACCGAGATGGCTCGGGTGCCGTTGGTCGTGGTAAAGATGACCGTCTTGTCGGCGACGGCCTCGGTCGTGTAATCTTCGGGCGAATTTCCCAGGTCGAACCCGTCGATCGGCAGCCCGTGGCGTTCTCCCCCGAGAATCGCGTCCCCGTTGGGGAACTGCTCGGCGATGGCCTGGGCATCCTCGATTTCGAGGCAAGGAATCACCTCCTTGGCCCCGGCTTCCAGCGCGTGGACGATGGTGGTCGACGCCCGCAGCACGTCGATAATTACGGCGGTTCCGCCCGCCACATCCTTAGGCTCGATCAGGCTCGGCAGTGAGAAGACGTTGAGCCGACTTGTCATGCAACTGACCTAACGTGTTTAACAGCAAGTGTTTATGGT
>CAYYOX010000902.1:968-2608 GCA_964473065.1 uncultured Planctomycetaceae bacterium
GTGTTCCGGGTCCCGTATATCGGGCCAAGTAGCCGCGAAATCGGCCCGCCGATCACCTTTATCGGATATCTGCTTCCTAATATCCCCATTCCACTCTACAATAATTCCCCATGGCATACCGATCTGTGGCCGATTTTCTGGAAGAACTTGGACATGCCGGGGAACTGGTCCGGGTGGACGCCGAGGTCAATCCGGCCCTGGAAATCGCGGAGATTACCCGGCAAATCGCCCAATCCCAAGGCCCGGCCCTGCTTTTCGGCAAGCCGCGAAATAGCTCGCCCCCCGTATTAACCAATCTGCTGGGCTCTGACCAGCGAATCCGCCGGGCCTTAGGCGGCGCCTCGCCGGACGATGTGGCCGGGCGGATCGACGCGATGCTCGACCCGACCGAGCCGGCCATCTGGATCGAACGGCTCAAATCGACGCCGCGGACCTCGCTGCTCGATTGCGTTCCCCCTAAAGTAGTTAGGTCCGGGCCTTGCCAGCAGGTCGTTCGGCTGGGCGACGATGTTGATCTCGGTGAGCTACCGGTCCTGCAATCGGCACCCGAGGAGACTTGCCCGATCATCTCGGCGGCCATGCTTTGGACGGTCGACCCCGACACGGATCGCCCGGTCGGCGGTTGCTACGACCTGGCGGTCCTTGGCACGAACCGACTGGCCGTCTGCCGCTCGGCCGAACGCGAGGCGGCCCGATTGCTGGGAAGATACCAAGAGCTCGGTCGACCGATGCCCGTGGCGATCGTCTTGGGAGGTGATCCCGCGTTGACCATCGCGGCGGCCATGGCGAGCGGTCCGGCGAGTGATGTCGGTGCGACGGCCGGGTTCCTTCGCGAGAAGCCGATCGACGTGGTCCGATGCCGCACGGTGGAATTGGACGTGCCGGCCGATGCGGAGTTCATCTTCGAAGGGCACGTCGATCCGAATGAACCGCCGGCAGACGTGGGACCCGTGTGTGCGCCGACCGGTCGATACGGTCCGCCGCGATCGTATCCCGTAATGCGGGTCACAGCGGTGACGAGCCGCGCGAACCCCATTTTCCCGGCCACGGTCGTCGGGCCGCCGCCGCATGAGTTGTCGCGTATTCACCGGGCGGTGGCACGGATCCGGCTGCCGCTGTTGAAGCTGGCCATCCCCGAGTTGATCGATTACGACCTGCCGAGCTTTGCGGCTGTAAGGCACTGGGCCGTGGTTTCGATTCGCAAGACCCACGCGGGACAAGCCCGGCGGGTAGCGCATGCGGCCTGGGGGATGCACGAGCTGATGTTCGCCAAGGTGTTGGTGCTGGTCGACGACGACGTGGACGTGCGCGATCGGGACTCCGTCTTGGCAGCCATCGCGGGAAACGCGAATCCCGGGCGGGACATCATTTTTCAACAGGGCCCGCCCGACCCGTTGGACCCGGCCGCGTCGCCGGACGAACTCGGCCAGAAGATGGCGATCGACGCCACGTCCAAGTTGCCCGGCGAACACAAAGGCCCCTGGCCGGCCGCAACCACGATGAGCGAATCGATGCGCCGCCAGGTAGAAGATCGCTGGGCCGAATACGGCCTAGGACCCCGACCCGAGGACGCGTGATACTTCGTCCGTTTAGACATAATGATAGGACCAGTCACTCACGCGATCGTGGGTTATGGTGGA
>CAYYOX010000903.1:0-2606 GCA_964473065.1 uncultured Planctomycetaceae bacterium
ACTCGGAGGAGACATCTTTTTTGGCCGACCTCTTCCGGGCGAAACCCCTACCCGCCGTTCCACCTTTTCCGTGAACAACCGTCGGGGCCTTTTCTTTCACCCCGAACTCTGCCACCGGGGCGTCATCAATCACCGCCTCGGAACGCAGGGCATTTTCGGCAGCCCCCTTTGTCGCGAGAGTGCCGGCGCCCTTGGCTACCAGCGGTTCTTCCCGGTCGGCCGGGGCGGGTTCTGCCGCCGCAACCGCCGGCTGTTGCGGTGCTTCCGGCGCCTCACGCTCGACGAACCGCAGGTCGCCACGTGCTTTGGACGAGATACCCGCCGAACGCCGCGCCGTGGCCGTTTTCATCTCCCGTGTTTCAGCGAAAAGTTCTTCCGACTCCTCGGCCGGACTCTCTTATTCGGCATCCGGCTCGGCCGCGTTGAAGGCAGGCGCCGCGGCCGAGTCCTCGGTCGCATCGATGCCCCCGGCAACCGTGTGCAGGACGGATTCATCTTCCGGCGGATCCCGAAAAACCATGAAGATCAGAGCCACGGCCACCACCAGGGCCGGATAGGACCAAACTCGCGGGTTCATCAGCCGGCGCAGGATCGGACGTGCCGGCTCGATCGCAGCAGCCGGCGGCGGAGCCTCGGTAAGGATCTTCCGCTCGGCCCTTTTTAGAACTTGCTGGCTGAGGTCTTCTGGCGCGGCATACCGGGGCATCTCCTGAAGCGTCGAACTGAGCGCGCGCAGATCGTCCAGCAGTTGCTGCGAGGCCGGATTCTCGGCCAGCAACCGTTCGACCTCGGCCTGTTGCTCGGCGGTCACTTCCCCGTCGAGATAGGCGCTTAACAGTTCATTATCCGGTACATCATTCATCGTATCTTGGCCGTTACTCATCAGGTAACGAACTTAGTCCTCGAAGGTGTTGCAAATGAGTCAAGTTGTGTCGGGGGTTCAGGGTTCAGGGTTCAGAGTTTCGGGCCAAACGTAGAATCCAATTGCTGAACCCTGAATGCTCCCATTGGTCTGAGGCCATGCCTTGTTAGTTATTAGTTTCCAGTTTTTGGAAGCGTACGTCCTCTCGCGGTTTGACGTTTTCGTACTAACCACTAACCACCAACCACTAACCACTCCCTACTCAACCGTCAACATTTCCTTCAATTCCTCGCGCAACTGTAATCTCGCCCGATGCAGCCGGCTGCGAACCGTGCCGATCGGCATGTCGAGGATCTCGGCGATCGTTTCATAAGTGCATCCGTCGATCTCCCGCAATACGAGCACCGAGCGCTGATCCTCGGGCAGCCGGCCGATGGCCTCTTGGACCTGTCGGCGTTGCTCGTTTCGCTGTAGCGTCTCCTCGGGCCGGTCGGCTTCGTCGATCGGTTCCGCGCCACTTGTCTCTCGCGCATGTTCGATCGACACGGCCGGCCGTCGTCGCCGCCGTTGGGTTACGGCCATATTGAACGCGATCCGATACAACCAAGTGTAAAATGCACTGTTGCGTTGGAAGGTATCCAACTTGACGAAGGCCTGGACGAACGCATCCTGGGCGGCGTCCAGCGCATCGTCGGCGTTACCCAGCACATGGACCAGAGTGTTGTACAACCGGTCCTGGTACTTTTGCACCAATTGGCCGAAGGCTGCCGATTGGCCCGCCAGGCTCTCGTCGATCAGTTGGCCGTCGTCTTTCACAGCAGGCTCACCTTATGAGACGCGCCGATGGCAACGGAAGTTCCCACCGAAACCCGAGCAGGTGACAATTCCAGTCACCCGCCCCCCAATCATGCCGACCGTCGGACCGGCTGTCAAACCCCATTGGCCGCTTGTTACAAATCGGTTGGGCCCCAAGGACTTATTTCCCGCGGGCGTCTTGGTCAGCCACATTGGGGGGGTGCCAGCAACTTCCGGCCATGGTATTCTGGGTCCGGTTACTCAATTACCGAAGGTGTCCGGGAATACCGTAGGTCAGGGCTTGCCCTGACGCAGCGGAGTGATGACATGTGACGGGACAAACGTCAGGGCAAGCCCTGACCTACTTCCCGGATTCCCAGACACGCTCAATCACCCACAACGCGAGGAGACGCCCGGATGTTCACACGAAGGATTGCGATTCTTGGCCTGTTGTGCTGCCTTGGACTGACGACGATGGTTTCGGCCGACGAGGCCGCTCGACTGAGATTGGCGCCGTTTCCGAAACGGGTCGAGTTGCAACCGGGCACGTTCTCTCTTGACGCCAAGTTGATCTTGGAAGCCCCGGCCGAGTCGGCGCCGCTGTTGGCCGCGAAACTTCAGGCCGAACTGGCTCGCGCCGGTTTGCCGAAGTTGGAGGTCCGCCCATTGCCGGCAACCACCCATGCCTTGCGGCTGTCGACCCAAGGCGGCAACGGCACGCCGAAGTTTACATTCGAAAAAGATGCCATCGGGGAAGGTTACGCGTTGGAAGTCCGGCCCGACGAGGTGATCTGTGGCGGCGTCGATGCGGCCGGCTTATCCCATGGCGTGCAGACGCTCGTCCAGTTGATCCGAGCGAACCGTACCGACAACGGGCTGCCATGTCTGAAGATTCGCGATTGGCCCTCGTTGCGCTGGCGATGCTTTCAAGATGACATGACTCGGGGAC
>CAYYOX010000904.1:0-2601 GCA_964473065.1 uncultured Planctomycetaceae bacterium
CCCCTCGAGTCTCAGGAAAAGGCGGGCCGCGGCTTTGCCGGCAGTTGCCAAAAACAATGAGGCCACCCCTCCCGAATTCTCCACCCAAGCGATCCGCTTGCCGTGGACGGCGACGGATTGGGGTCGTTTCTCGCCGAAGGTCCGCAAGAGCCGGGAGGGCCCTCGGGGAGGAGAAGCGTGAAGCGCATAGCGACCGCTTCGTTTTTCGTAGTACATGACTATCGGCTATTTACAGGATAAATTGACTTTATCGACTACCAGTCAAAGAGAACTCCATCAACTTTCCTTGTGGACCCTGTATTTTCTTTGCGTTTAGCTTGTCGATTGCAAGCTGCAGGTTTTTCATCATGTTCGGATCCTGCGGATTCGCTTGGAGTGTGATCTTCCTGAGAACGTCTGTTTCTTCTATCGTAGCAGGTATATGCATAACGCGGTGAAGAAGAGCAACTAAACTGATCGGCTCGCCACCGAGGAAGTGTTGCGTGAAGTAGGCATAGAGATGGGCTAAGCTTGCCCGGAAGTACGTTAGGATCTGATCGAGTTCTACATCGACAGCATAGTCTGTTTCTTTTCCCTGTAGGCAGAGCCACTCTCGCTGACTCTTAGTGAACGCCTTGAACTCTTTTTCATCCGCCTTCTCGATGGCCTTGATTGCTCGTTGGTGATACCGAATTGCATTGCCGCAACGTTCAAAGTCAGCGCGAACGGCTCGAGGCACGATGCGCTTTCCGTTGGCGAGTTTCGTTTTTGCTCGAAGCCGCCGCTCTTTAGGGATCAGAGTTGTGATCGCCTGTTCATGGGCATTGATTTCATCCAACGCGTCTTTCAGCCGCGCGTTCAGTGTGCTTATCTTCTGCGCGAGTTTTTGTCGCTTCTCTCGCTGTCGAAGATTCGCCACCTTTTTTCGACCATAACCAGCCACACGGCTAAGCGAGACGGTCGCCTTCTCATATCGGTAGGTCAGCTCCTGCGCGGGCCATCTCCGGAAATAAGAAAAGACAATTTCGCTTGCATCTACGGTGCGTCGCGGAACGCTGGTGATCAAAACAGTCTGCCGCCCATTGTCCCACTCGATTTTTATCGCACGCGTGGCGATCAAGTATCCCTTTTCTTGCGAGTCTTCCAATTCGATGTCCAGATCTCTCAACGTCGCGTCACCGTACCGATAGCGCGTTGGATAACTGCGGCTTCGAATACGACGGTCATCCCATTGATTGTCATCTAGCGTGGTGATGTAGTGAAACGTGTCCTGCATCGCAAATGCTCGCAGGCATTTCACGCTATTGTTTGCCCCGTCCATGACGATGGCTCTAAAGACTCTCGCTCTCGATCGAGGCACGTCCATGATGACATCTTCGATCTTCTCAAATAGGCCAAGAACATGTTCTCCCGTCGGCCCATGGCCTGAATGGGTCTCGAAGTAGATCGGATGGCCAAGGCCATCATGGATAAAGACCTGCTCCAAGCACCCCATTACGCGTCCCAGCATCGTGACCTTGTTCTTCCTTACGCGTTTTGAGGACCACAGCGCTTTTGTATTGCCGTCTATGTAGTAGCAGAGCAAAGGGCCGATCATGGAGTCGCTGACTGTATCTCCCCAGCACCGTCGCCAAAACTTCGGCAAATCCTGCAGCAGCGGGGTTGACGCTCCGAGGTACTTGAGTTCAGCGAGGTACTTTGTGATGGAACTCTGCTTGTAATTATAGCCACAGAAATGTGCCAGCGTTTGCCCTTGAGCTACGTTGACATTGCGAACCTGTCCGTTGCCGGTCACTATCGGCAGCGACAAAATAGCCAAACTCTTGCGAACCAACGTTTCATGCTCATCCTTGACGATGTTCATGGAAGGCCAGTTCTTGAGCTGACGTTTGTCGGATATCGATGCAAATCTACTTCCCCGTACGTCTCGACGTCGGTTGTAGCGCCAAGTGAATTCGCCCGCCTTGTTTTTCCCCTTTGTGTCTTTGTTGTGACGGCTTTTCTCAAACTTGTCGCTTCTTTTCAGGGTATCAACCGCCCTGCAGATTACATCAGCTGTCCGTTGCGGCCAGCTCAAATGGTAGGCCACCGCGACTATCAGTTCAAAGCCACCCAAAGCATTGGAGTCCACTCGTGCCTTTATTGTCTTTGGTGGCCTGCCAACGTTCCGCGTTCGGTCCGGATCGATGCGCGTCAAGATGCGGCTCATCCCAGACAAAGTGACGTTGCATTGAAACTCCTCCATCAGGGCGTGTTGCAACCAACTCACTGAAACATCTGGGTCTCGTTTGAGGCAGCCTTTCAGAAAACCTTCCTGCTCAGACGATATTTTGCGATTCCCGCCCTTTGACCGCCGGTCCTGCAACCCGGCCATACCAGATTCCTGCAATCTCCGTTTGTACTTAAAGTATTGTGTTCGACAGAAAGGGACAGCCTTGTTCTTGAAAAAATTTGAAACGGACAGGTTTGATGTTTCAATCCGTTTTATCCACTTAGCGACGGTCGCGATTTCTTTCGCGTTCATGGGCCACCGAGATTCCCGATTTGATCTGCAGCGTCATTGGGAATTCTATGCCCATTCGCGTATAAGTCAAGTTAATTATACATATCCGTAAGTCATGT
>CAYYOX010000905.1:0-2601 GCA_964473065.1 uncultured Planctomycetaceae bacterium
CAGCGAAGCATGGCCCTTCTCGGGGACTGTCAAACTGGCGCTGCTGGGCGAGGTCAGCGGGGCCTCCGAGGTGGCGATCGATGTCGGAAGCACCGGCAGTTCCTATTACGAAGGCCTGTTGGTCGGGACGCTCGGAGCCGGGCCCGACTTGACGACCACCGAGGTGGCCGTGACGGCCGACTCGACGATTACGACCGTCTTGACGCGGCTCGATCTTGGACCGTTGAGCCTCCAAGGCGGCGTGCTGACCACCGGCGGAGCGGCGGACCGGATCACGTTCACCGACACGACCATCCCCGGCGGGGCCGTCGATGTCGGCTTCGACACGGCCACGAACACCGAGCCGGGTGCGATCACGGCCAACGGGGCCACAATCATCAAACGCGGCGAGGCCGATCTGATCGTCGATACACCCGGCGATCTGACCGGCGCCACGTTCGACGTGCAGGCCGGCCGCCTGGTCGCCCAGCACGGCTCGAACCCGATCGACGGAGCCACCGTGCAACTGACCGGCGGAAGGCTGCTGCTGGCCGCCAAGCCCGCAGCCGGCTCCCCGGTCACCTACGATAACGCGGTGATCGTCGACGCCCCCGGCACAATCATTGCCGGGGCCGGCGATACGGGCACCAGCGGCGTCGAAGTGATCCTCGGCGGCATCAACGGCCTGACGGTCAATGACTCCGTCTGGCTGGCGACTACCGAGGATTACACACTGAACATCGCCGGACCGATCGACGCAGCGGCCGGCGACCTGCACGTCGAGCAAGGCACCGTCGAGATCAGCGGCGCCGACAACCAGATCCAACAGTTGACGGTTGACGCTGGCACGCTGAACCTAACCGGGACCGGCAACCAGATCCAAGCGTTGTCGGTCCGCGGCGGCGAGGCGAACTTGCCCAGCGGCGGGATCATCAGCGAGTTGAGCGTCACGGCCGGCGCTCTGAGCACGGCCGGCGCTGATCTGGCCGTCGACCGACTGACGATCCCCAACGGAGTGACCGCCGGCACTGGAACCTCGAACCACATTGCCGTGGGCGAGAAGTTCCAATATGGCGCGTTCAACATCACCGTCAGCCCGGCGGCCCCGATCCAAGTCAGCGGAGAAAGCCTCTCCGATGCGATCGACATCGGGCTGGCCGGCGGCACGGTCCGGATCGACGGGACCGGGTCCGGGGTCGTGGTTCCCATGGACGGCCTGGTTGCCCAATGGCGATTCGAGGACGCCGAAGACCTCGGGCACGACAGCGTCTTGCCGGCGCGAGCCTACGACGTATACGGCAGCCCGGCACAAGACGCCGGCGGCAAGTTCGGCGCGGCCTTGAGAATCGATAAGGACGGCAGTGACAGCCGGCTCGAACTCGACAGCACGAACCTGACCGGGATCTATACGATCAGCGGTTGGCTGAATCTCGATGATCCGGTTCAGGCCTGGGCCTCGGCCCTGTGGGGCCAGTGGGGCACTACCTATTGGGCCGGCTACGGCACCGACCATGGAGACTCAACCAATCCGAACTTCGCCGACTGGAGCGGCTACGCAACGGGCGGCATGAACTGGTACACCACCAGCGAACAGCCCCTGGACGGGCCGATCGAAGCCGGCAGATGGTATCACGTCGTCTCCGTGCGAGACGGCAACACGGCCCAACTCTGGATCGACGGCCAAAAGGTCGGCACAGCCATTGCGGCCACCGCGGCCGCTGAGCCGGCAGGGCGAGTCGTGATCGGCAATAGTAACGTCTTAGGAAACGACTATGACGGCCTGATCGACGAATTGCACGTCTACAACCGCGCCCTGAACGACGGGGAAATCGCCATGCTGAATAACCCCGACGTCCTTCCCGGCGACATCCAGTTGCCGCAGGCCAGCATTGTCGTCTCGGCCGATACGACCTTGGAACTGAACGCCGCGACCGACGCCGAACTGGGCAACCTGACCGTGGCCGACGGAGTTACGCTGGTGACCGACCATTTCGGCGGCGGCGCAGTGAGCGTACAAGACCTGAGCCTCGGCAACGGAGCCCAGTTGGGGCAAGGTCCCGATCTCGTAGATCCACTCCTTACGGGAATCGCCTGCAACCTATACGTCAACGGACAAGCCAACGTGGGCAACAGCCCGGGTACGGCGGTCATCTTCGGCTCGCTCGAACTCGACGGCGGCGCCACGCTCAATATCGACATCGCCGGAGAAGCTAACGATAGGATCCAAACCGACGGGTCCGTGACCTTCCAGGCCGATATCTATCTCGGCGGCAGCTTGAGCGTTGCGGGTATCGAGCCCATCACCGCGGGCGGATCGCCCGTCTGGGGCGACCAAAGATTGACGATCCTGGAAATCGTTGACGATGAATACGAAGGAACCGGGATCGCCGCTGGCGGCGCGTTCGACGGCACGATCCCCAGCTCCTACGGCGTGGCCGGTACGTTGCCTTCCGAAGGCGACTACCTCGGCGCCGGCATCTGGTTCGGCAACGCAAGCGATGACCCTGCCGGCGAGAACGGCATCTATTACGGTTTCGACAAAGCCGAGATCGGCGTCTTCCAAGCTGCTCCGGGCGACACCGACGGTAACCGTAAGGTCGAAGGTCAGGATATCCTCAACAT
>CAYYOX010000906.1:0-2598 GCA_964473065.1 uncultured Planctomycetaceae bacterium
AGTATAGCTGGACTTGCGCGCTCGGCCAAGATAGCGCATAATCTTGGGCATGGCCTCAAAGAAACGCAAAAACGTCCGTGAACAAGACATCACGGGCCTGAAGTACTTCGACAAGTTGCTCCCGCTCTTCGAGCCGCTGCATGAGGTCGGTTGCCAGCGTGACAAGGCGGGTAACCGGCAACTGCACTACGATGAGTATTGCCTGCTTCTGCTGCTGTTTCTCTTCAATCCGGTCGTCACGTCGTTGCGAGGCTTGCAGCAGGCGAGCGAACTGAAGAAGGTCCAGCGGAAACTTGGCTGCAAGCGAGCGTCGCTCGGTTCCTTGAGCGAATCGATCGCCGTCTTCGATCCCGAGTTGCTCAAGCGGATCATCGACGAGCTCGGCAGCAAGCTTAAGCCGGTACAGAACGTGGGACGCGGTCATGTCAAACACACATTGACGGCCGTTGACGGGAGTGTGGTCAAGACGCTTGCGACGATCACCGAAGCAGCGTATCTGAAGAACTGCCACGGCGCATCAAAATCGGCGTGGCGGCTGCACACCCATTTCGACATCGATCACTATGTGCCCCGTCGAATCGATGTCACCCGGGGCCTCAACAGCGGCAAGACGGACGAGAAACACGTGCTGCGAGAAGCCTTGCAGCCGGACCATTGCTACGTGCCATTGCTACGTGATGGACCGCTGGTTCGCTGAGTTTGCGTTGTATAACGACATCCACGCGATCAACAGCAGCTACGTCTGTCGCGTTCGGGACAATATCAGCTACACGATTCTCGAAGAGCGGCCCCTTTCGGACAAGGCCCGCGAGGCGGGTGTGATCTTCGACGGGATCGTGGAATTCGGCACCGCGTCAAAACCCGGGAAACGTCCGAATCATCCGACCCGGTTGATCCTGGTCAAGACGAACCCTCATACGCAACGCGGCAAACGACCCGGCGGCAAGACGGGCCCGCCGAGCGACGGCATCTTGCGGCTGGCCACGAATCTACTCGATGTGCCGGCCGAGGTGATCGCAGATATTTACCGACATCGCTGGACGATTGAAATCTTCTTTCGTTTCTTCAAACATATTCTCGGCTGCCGTCACTTGCTGAGCCAAGACCCGGCGGGCATCGAGATTCAGACCTACATGGCGATCATCGCTTGCATGCTGATCAGCCTCTGGACGGGCCGCAAGCCGACGCTTCGCACATACGAGATGATTTGCCACTACTTCACCGGCCTTGCCGACGAGGAGGTCCGCCGACCAGAGGTCGAGGAGGAGCTACTGGCGCACATTGCCAAACTGCAACCCCACGCCGCCTAACCCACGGTCTGTCGCCTCTGGACACGTGGCCCTTTACGCTGCGCACATCTCGCCAGTTCTCGCCCCGCTACCGTCCAACAACGCGTGTTTCTCTTCTCGTCCCCGACCTTCTTGACTACCGGAACCGCCTGTGCAATAATCGAGCCGAACAGGATTGGGACGCAGCTCTTTTTCTGCTTGCTGTTGTTGCTATTCGGATCACTTGTTGTTTGTGTTGTAGTGATAAAGGGGTGGATATGCTCATTAAGAAAGTACTAGCAAGTATTCCACTAACATTGGTTTCGATAATCGTCTTTCGTGAGTTTGGCATCCTTCCTTTCGTTTTATTCCTGGCTCTTATTGCAGAGGTGGTATTTGTAATTGCGTTTGTTTTACACGTTACAAGGATCGATGGCGATGACTACTCTGAAGAGCCATTGGATGAAGAAGAGGGTGGTTGACAAATCATATCGTAATGGTGAATTGCTGGGGTTGCTGGATAGTATTGAATATGAGATGGTTGGGATTTTAACGGGAGAATCGCTATGTATCGTTTGTTGTTGCTATTAGGTGATTTGTTTTGTTGATAAACCACGGGTAGGTATCATTCGGTCAATCGACCGCCTGCTCGGTCGAACAACCGCCCGATCTAAACTTATCGAGTGTTATCCTTGAAACACCATAACCGCCGGGCGAGTACTTTATGGAACGCAAGGAATTCCTTATCGTCAGCGTCATCGTTCTGGCGGGCTCTCTGATAGTGTCCGCCGGCTCGTATTCCCTCTTCATCAAGCCGATCGTGCAGGTGGTTGATGCCCGTGTCTGGCCCGGGGTTCCCTGTGTCATTGTCTCCAGCAAGGTCGTAAGTCGCAGTGGCGAAGGCACGAGTTACAGCATCAAAGTCTCATACGAGTACGAAGTTCAGGGCAAGCGTTATCTGTCCTCACGTTACGGATTCTTCCCATTCGAATTTGGCAGACCAAGGCGTGCGCAGGAAATCGTCAATCGCCTTCCTCCCGGAAGGCAAACCGTTTGCCACGTCAATCGCCGCAATCCGAGGGAGGCCGTAATCAACCGCGGCTTGTCCAGTGATTTATGGTGGGGGTTGATTCCGGTGGTGCTGCTACTGTTTCTGGCTCCGGGTATTTACGGGCTGTTGATGCGTATTTACTTGCTGCTGAGGGGGCGGCCGAGTGAGCCAGACCTTTCCAATTTCGATGGCCACGAGATGTTCACCCAAATAGTGGGAAAGACAGAGACTGTAGCAAAGAAATCGGGTATGTACTATCCGGCTCGGGCTTGATGGAGG
>CAYYOX010000907.1:0-2586 GCA_964473065.1 uncultured Planctomycetaceae bacterium
GATCACGGCGGAGATTTCGTCGTCGTCGAGATACGTTCCTTGACCGCGGATCAGCATGCTGGTGCCGGGCCATAGGAAGAGCATGTCGCCGTTACCCAGCAGTTTGTCGGCCCCCATCTCGTCGAGCACCACGCGGCTGTCGGTGCGGCTGGCTACCTGGAAGCTGATCCGCGCCGGCAAGTTCGACTTGATCAGGCCCGTGATGATGTCGACCGTCGGCTTCTGCGTAGCCACCACCAGATGGATACCCACGGCACGGCTCTTTTGGGCCAAGCGGATGATGTGGCTCTCGACTTCCTTGGCGGCCGTCATCATCAGGTCGGCCAATTCGTCGACCACGATGACCACGTAGGGGATCTGCGTAGGGATGCTCTTGCGCTGTTCGTCATCTTCCGGCTGGATCCGTTCCATCAACTCCTCTTCACCCAGTTGGTTGTAGACGCTGATGTGTCGCACGCCGGCTCGGGCCAGCAACTGGTAACGTTCCTCCATCTTGTCGACCGCCCAG
This sequence comes from uncultured Planctomycetaceae bacterium, assembly GCA_964473065.1. Taxonomy (GTDB): domain Bacteria; phylum Planctomycetota; class Planctomycetia; order Pirellulales; family Thermoguttaceae; genus CAYYOX01. The sequence goes on from CAYYOX010000907.1 coordinate 509, forward strand.
GCCAGGATGGCCTCGGCCTTGCGCATGTCGGTCACGACCGGGTGCATCAAGTGGGGCAGACGCTTGTAGGGACTTAGCTCGACCATCTTCGGATCGATCAACAGCAGACGCACCTCGTCGGGACGCCGCGTCATCAGGATCGAGACAATCAGCGTGTTTAGACAAACGCTCTTGCCGGTGCCCGTGCGGCCGGCGATCAATAGGTGCGGCAACGTCGCCAGATCGACCACCATGGGATTGCCCGACACGTCCTTGCCCAAGTAGATGGGAATCCTCATCTTCGCGGCCTTGCCGTTGGCCTCTTCCATGACCTCGCGCAGGCGGACCAAATGGCGTTCGGCGTTGGGCACTTCGACGCCGACGGTGTTCTTGCCCGGAATGGGCGCCACGATCCGCACGCTGGGGACCCGCAGGGCAATCGCCAGGTCGTCGGCCAGTCCCGTGATCCTGGCCAGCCGCAATCCCGCCTCCAACTCGATCTCGAACTGTGCAATCACCGGGCCGGTCTGGATCTCGACCACGCGCACGTTGAACCCGAAGTTGGCGAACGTCTTTTCCAGGATTTTGGCCTTGCGACGGACGTCCTTTTCGTGGTCGTCGAAGCAGAACGTCTCGCTGGGCAGTAGCAGATCCATGTCGGGTAGTTCGTAGTCGCTCATCTGCTGGGCCGGCGAGGCCGTCTCGAACCCGTCGAGCTGCTCGGCCACTTCCCTTTTCGAGGAGTCCTTAGGCTTGCGAATTCGCAGCCTCGAAGCGAACGACTTTCGATCGGACTCGCCTTCCGCGGCCTCGTCCTGCTCTTCTTCTTCGACGTCTTCTTCCTCATCCTCGGCTTCACCTTCTTCGGCCGAGGGGCCTACGATGCGGAGGGACGATTCGTCTTCTTCCTCCTCCTCCTCTTCTTCCCACTCTTCCTTGCCGGTCAGCTCCTTACCGGTCAGCTTGCGGGTGTAGGCGGTCAGCGCGTACAAGACACCGCGTCCGATTCCGGTGACCGGTTTGCCGAACACGACGGCCAGCAGTCGGAAGACCACGTAGTCGGTGCAAAGCAGCAGTCCGCCGACGATCAGGCTGAGCGTGAGGATATAGGCCCCCACGCTGGCGAAGTTCATCTCCAACAGCCCGCGTCCGGCTGCGCCAAGATATCCGCCGGCGCCGATCACAGGCCCGGGCCCCCATTGCGGCACGGCCATGGCGGCCAAGGCCGTGATTCCCACCATCGACAGGACCCAACCGACGGCCCGCAAAATCGGTTGATCGATTTCACGACGCGTCAGCAGTATGGCATTCAACGCGGCCAAGGAGAACAGGAGGAAATAGGCCCCCAGTCCGAACATGCCGAACAACAGCCGGCCGGCCATCGCTCCGGAATGTCCGCAGACGTTGAGTGTTTCGGCTCGCTCGGGATAAACGAGCTTGCTGGGCGGATCGGCCGGATCGTAGCTCAGCAGCGAGGCGGCCAGAAAGATGGTCAGTGCCAACAGACCGAGCGCCGCCAGATCGAGTTTTAGATTACGTTCTTCGAACATCGACGCGAGCTTTCCAGGTTACCAGTTCCACCCGTCAACTGCTTGAGGGTTTTGCCAGGGCGCGTCCATGCCCGAGGGGATCCTGCTATTCGACCTAAGTATCGACCAGTTCGGCAGTTGGCGATAAGTTTCCCCCCGCCGGCCCGACCCGTTTGCCGGACAGACGCCACATGCAGGATCGTTTCGGTGCATACAATCGGGCCTATCGGTTCCCTAGCGGCAAGTTCGCCGCCACAACCGCTACAGGCGCTGCAATGTTACCAAGAAACGTTTAGCGGTCGGGCTTGCCCGACGTTTTTCCGGAAGTGCCGGTGGGTGGCTGGGGCAAAGCGCAGCGGTGCCCCAGTCGATCAAGAATCTGGGGCTTCGCTGCGCTCAGCCGCCAGCCACCCGACCGCTAAACGGTGGTGTTGTCAACCGGCGGCAGGTTGCGCAACGGACCGAGCAAGTGGCCGCCGCGGCGGGTCAACACGGCCAGCAAGCGGCCTTGGCCATCGACGGCGGCCAACTCGCCGGTCTCTTCCCCTGGCCGATCGATCGTCTGGCCGT
>CAYYOX010000908.1:0-2578 GCA_964473065.1 uncultured Planctomycetaceae bacterium
ACGTAGCCCGTATTGCTCCATCTCGGGCAGCAGTTCGGCGTCGGAGCACGTGACGTACAATCGAGGCTCTCGCGTATGGGGCACCGCTCCACCGAACGACCCCACGAACAGAATGCGTCGGACGCCCGTCTTGCGAGCCAAATCGAAGATGCACTCGCCGAACATTTTCCAGCGCAGATGCGGCTCCTTGCCCACGAACAGCACGAGGTTTTCCGACGCGTGCGAATAGAACGTGTTGCTCGGCATCTCGACCGTGGTGGTCAGCCCGTCCTCGATCTTGATATGCGGGCGGAAAAGCGAGGTCATCTCCATCGATCCGGGAAAGTTGTAGATGTAGAACGGCTCGGGATCGATCTCGGCAAACGGGTCGGCCCCAAGAAGGTGCACCAAACGCTCGACCGTGCCGGTCGACACGTCACCCCCGTCCATCCAACCGCTGAATGCCAGCACCAAAGTGGCCTGATCGAGCGTGGGGCACTCGCGGAAAACGATCGGATGTTCCTGGCTTTCGTCCATACTTGTATTCTAGCATCTACCGGGACCCCATGACAATACGTCAAACCGACTCTAGTCGAACGGGCCGAAAAGGCGTATGATGAAGTGATGTCTACAACCGACCAAACTCCCGAACCGCTGCCGATGACCCCCGACGAGGTGGCTGCCCGAGGCTGGGATGCCGTCGATGTGGTTTTCGTCACGGGCGATGCCTACGTCGACCCCCCGAGCTTCGCCATGGCCCTGTTGGGGCGCACACTCGAGGCGGAAGGCTATCGCGTGGCCATCCTCAGTCAGCCCGACTGGCATTCGTGTCAGCCATGGCGAATTTTCGGCCGGCCAAAGCTCTGTTTTGCCGTCAGTGCGGGCAACATGGACTCGATGTTGAACCACTACACGGCCAACCGGAAGGTCCGCAACGACGACGCCTACAGCCCCGGCGGACAGATCGGGCGGCGACCGGATCGGGCCACCTTGGCCTATTGCCAGCGGGCGCGCGAGGCCTACAAGGGCGTGCCGGTCATTGCCGGCGGGGTCGAGGCCAGCTTGCGGCGGCTGGCCCATTACGACTACTGGAGCGATAAGGTCCGACGCTCGATCATCCTCGACGCCAAGCCCAACCTACTGGTTTACGGGATGGGCGAGCAGCCGCTGATCGAGATCGTCCGCCGGCTCGATGCGGGCGAGTCGATCGACCAGTTGCGCGACATTCGCGGCACGGCCTATCGCCTGGGCGCCAGCCAATCGCCGCCCGAGGACGATACGGTCGTGCTGCCGAGTTACGAGGAAGTGTCGACCGACAAAGGGGCGTTCGTTCGGATGACGCAGATGATCCATCGGGAAACGGATCCGCAGGGCGGGCGACGCTTGGTTCAGTACCATGACCGCGAGGCCGTGGTGGTCAACCGCCCGTCGCTGCCGCTTTCCGAAGCACGGATGGATGGGATTTACGGTCTGCCGTTCACGCGGCGTCCGCACCCGAGCTACGGCAAGCAGTCGATCCCGGCCTTCGAGGTGGTCAAGGATTCGATCCAGATCATGCGAGGTTGTTGCGGCGGGTGTACGTTCTGTTCCCTGACCGCCCACCAAGGTCGCGTCATTCAAAGCCGCAGCCAAGAGTCGATCCTGGCCGAGATCCGAGAGGTGGCCCGAGGGCCGAGTTTCCGCGGCACGATCAGCGACCTGGGCGGGCCAACGGCCAACTTGTATCAAATGAATTGCAGCCGACCGGAGGTTCGACAGAAATGTCGCCGTGCGAGTTGCCTTTACCCGAGCATCTGCAAGCTGCTTCAGACCGACCATGGCCCGTTGATCCGGCTGATGAAGGCCGCCCGGCAGGAGAAGGGCGTCAAGAAGGTGCTGGTCGCCTCGGGCGTTCGCATGGACGTGGCTCGACGCAGCCCGGCCTATATCAACCATCTGGCCCGGCACCACGTCGGCGGGCTGTTGAAGGTCGCCCCCGAGCACAGCGATCCGGAAGTGTTGCAGTGCATGAAGAAGCCGCCGATCGAGGAGTTCGAGGAGTTCGAGCGGGAGTTTCGCCAGGTCGCGGCCGACGCCGGCAAGAAGCAATATCTGGTCCCCTACTTCATGGCCGGCCACCCGGGCAGCGATCTGTCGGCCATGATCGATCTGGCGTTGTTTCTGAAGCGAACCGGCTTCCAACCCGACAAGGTGCAAGATTTCATCCCCAACCCGATGGACCTTGCCACGTGCATGTACTACACGGGCATCGACCCAACCAACGGCGAGCCGGTCCACGTCCCCAATGGCCCGGGCGAACGACGCCAGCAACGGGCGCTGCTGCAATTCTGGAAGCCGGAGAATTACCACACCGTCCGCCGCGCCCTGCGAGAGGCTCGTCGTTTCGATCTGATCGGCAGCGGCCCGGATTGCTTGATCTCGTCACAAGAGCCCGAAGGACTCCAGCGCCGACCGCCGAAGGACAAGCCGCCTGGTAAATCGAAGCCCGGAACGGCTGGCTACCGACCTCATCGAAAAACGGCAAAAAAGCGGCGCCAGCGTTGATATTGCCGTAACTCGAAGTATATTATAGGGTTAGGGAGTGTTGCGTCCTTTCGGG
>CAYYOX010000909.1:0-624 GCA_964473065.1 uncultured Planctomycetaceae bacterium
GAACTTGCAAATTCCCCAGGAACGGCTCAAACGAAGAGACAAGGTCGGAGTCGACACCAAGCCGCCGAAGATCCCCTATCGCGAAACCATTCAAACCAACGCCGACGGCAGTTATCGCCACAAGAAGCAATCGGGCGGCAGCGGGCAGTTCGCCGAAGTCCACATCCGCATGTTCCCCCTGCCCAAGGACACCGACATCGAGGAGTATGCCGTCAAGGCCCGTTTCCCTTCACTGAAGCATCCCCACTACAACGAGGAAAACAACTTCCTCTGGCTCGACTCGGTCGTGGGCGGGTCGATCCCCAGCAACTTCATGCCGGCTGTGGAGAAGGGCTTCAAGGATCGGATGGTACGCGGGGTCGTGGCTGGCTATCCAGTGCAGGACGTGTGCGTCGAAGTCCACTTCGGCAAGGACCATCCCGTCGATAGCAACGAACAGGCCTTCAAAACGGCCGCCTCGATGGCCTTCCGCAACGTCTTCCAGGAAGCCAGACCCTCGCTCCTGGAGCCGATCGTCAAGATCGAGGTGACCGTGCCGGGCGACAACGTGGGTGACATCAGCAGCGATATGTCGGGCCGCCGAGGCCGTGTTGCAGCAGGGCGGGCCGTGGGACGAAACCGAGC
>CAYYOX010000909.1:634-2572 GCA_964473065.1 uncultured Planctomycetaceae bacterium
GTTATCAGGTGCAGAACGTTTGCGTTGAAGTCCATTTCGGCAAGCACCACCCGGTCGACAGCTCCGAGACCGCGTTTAAGACCGCCGGATCGATGGTCTTTCGCAACGTGTTTCAAGAGGCGCGCCCCTGCCTGTTGGAGCCGATCGTGACCATTCACGTCACCGCGCCGAGCGACAAGCGCGGCGACGTCAACAGCGACATGTCGGGCCGCCGAGGTCGCGTCTTAGGGATGGACTCCGCCGGCGGCGGGCTGCAAACCGTCACCGCCGAGGTGCCCTTGGCCGAGGTGACCACCTACGCCCGAAGCCTCTCGAGCATCTCCGGCGGGCAGGGTAGCTACACCATCGAGCTAAGCCACTACGACGTCGTACCCCCGAATGTCCAGCAGGAGATCATCGCCAAGTCCAAAGTCAAGGAAGCGGAAGAGGATTAGGGGCTGGTCGCTTCAGCGACCATGCGGCCCGCATTCAATTTCCCCACCACCTTTCGCCTGGAGCTAAACTTATCGAGGCTTCCTGACCGAAAACATGAGTATGGGTTGATTTTGGCGGTTTTGACGCATACTATTGCGAGCGAACTAGGGTCTGCTAGATGAACGCGAACTTTCCACATAGGACCACCTGTCGCTGCTGCTGTCGCTGTCCGGCATAAGGCCGGACACGAACTTCTACCTTCCAACCCCCTGTCTTGCTCCGTTTTTCGCTCTTGCCTTTCGATCCTGCGCTGCGCTGCCGCCCAAGCAGCCGGAGAAACGTCCCATGGCTACCGACAACCGAATCAGAGAAAACCTGCCCAATCTGACCGAGCAGATCGTCAAGACCTACACCGAAGTGGGCACGATCAACCACCTCGGCCACTGCCCCTTGCCCAACCAGGAGCGGATTGATGCCGCCATGCAGGATCTCAAAGAGATCCTCTACCCCGGCTACCGGCGTCGCGACCGCCTGCACTTGGGAAACGTCACCTACCATGTGGGCGACCTGATCGATCGGCTGCACGACGAATTGACCACGCAGATAGGCCGAGCCCTGCGGCATCAGTCGGGCTTGGACGACCTCTGCGATCCGAACCGGGACGCCGATTTCGAGGCCCTCGGCCAAGTCAAGGCCGTGGAGTTCCTCAACCGGCTGCCCGACTTGCGAGTCCTCCTGGCCAAGGATGTGCAAGCCGCCTACGACGGCGATCCCGCCTGCCAATCGCTCGACGAGGCGATCCTCTGCTACCCGGGCCTGGAGGCCGTGACCGTCTATCGGCTGGCCCATGAACTGCACCGACTCGACGTGCCGCTGATCCCGCGGATGATGACCGAAGGGGCCCACAGCCACACGGGCATCGACATCCACCCCGGCGCCACGATCGGCGAATACTTCTTCATCGATCACGGTACGGGCGTGGTGATCGGCGAGACGTGCGAGATCGGCCAGTGGGTCAAGCTCTATCAGGGCGTCACGCTGGGAGCACTGAGTTTCCCCACCGACGAAGAGGGCAAGCTGGTCCGCGGCACCAAGCGGCATCCGACCCTCGAAGACCGCGTCGTGATCTACGCCAACGCCACCGTGCTGGGCGGCAAGACAATCGTCGGCCACGACTCGATCATCGGCGCGAGTACCTGGGTCACCAAGGCCGTCGAACCCAACACGACCGTTGCGTTGGAGAAGCCCAAATCCCAGTCGCACGACCAACAGACCGAAGAGTTCTGGGGCCCATACATTTGACGTTAGGCCAGGGCGTAACGTGTGTCCTATAAAGCCGCGACCGTTGGTCGCGCCCTCATACAAAGCCGCGACCAACGGTCGCTGTTTTTTTCCGGCGCGACCAACGGTCGCGGCTTTATAGTAATGGCATCGCTACAAGTTCTTAGCGATAAATGGCCAGGATGTTTTCGACCGGCGTGTCGGCTTGGATGTGGTGTGCCGGGGCCAGGATATAGCCGCCCT
>CAYYOX010000910.1:0-1379 GCA_964473065.1 uncultured Planctomycetaceae bacterium
GCAAATGGCGGCTGCATTTGACGTCAGCGAAACGTATTTTGACCGGGAAATAAGGCCTCTAGTGCCGGAAAAATGCGTCCGTCATGTCGGTCGACGGCTCCGATTCTATTGCCGTGGCGTGATCGATGCCTGGGCCGATGCCAAGAAAACTCACTCCAACTGCGACAGCGACTTTTCGGACCTTGAAGCTTACCTGGATCAAGACTTTCATTCATTGAGAGGCATCTTGGAAGTCTTTCCGGCAGCCGGTAGTGATGATGCGCATTCTCGACCAGATCCCTAAAGGGTGATCCTTTTCGGTCGCGGTCCTGGGAGTCCGCCACTACCTCGACGACCTGATCGGAACCGGCGGCCGACAGCAAGCCTTCTGCGCGAAGTAGAGAAGGGCTGCGGGCTTGCGGCACGCAGTTTTCACGAGCCACGGAACGGTCCCCAACGCAACTCTCAGCACGGCCAAGACTTAGCCGTCCGCTCGACGCACGGCAACCGACGGGGATCCCCGAACTCTTTACCGTGCAATGAGTTGCGAGCCGGCACGGGTCGACTTTTCGAGGATGTCTAGTCGAAAAGGCCCCAAATCACCGGAATTCCGAAATATATTCCACCCGGGCAACTCTCGACCGTGCAAGGACTTCCGTCGATACACACCCCCCGTTTGCTGGAAATACTAACGGGGGTCATCGGATAGCACGCTACTACTATACAATGAAAGCAGACGAGAACAAAACCCTCCCCCAAACGAAAGGACGAAACGATGACTGAATTGATCGACATGTTGGGACTTTTCGGGAACAACGTGGTCTCCACCTACACCCGAGAACAGGCGATCGAGGATGGCGTGCTGGTCGATGCGACGATCGGCGACTTCGCCGAGGTCAGTCGCCAGCACTTCCGCTACCCGATCGCGATGACGGCCGAAGTTTTCGGCCTGATCGAACGGGCCGTGAACCATCCCCGCTGGCTGAACGATTTCAAGGGCGTCTGGCACGACATCCTGCACATGTCCAAGCTCGGGATCGTCAGCCGGATCGATCCCACGCAACACCTGTTCCGGGTGATCATCACCGGCACGGGCCGCAAGCGAAACCACACGTTGAAAATCGTCTGTCATCCCGGCGACCAGGGCGAACCGGTAATGACCGTGATGATGCCGCACGAGGATTGACCGATGACCATCCCAGCAATCCGCAGCGAAGCCCGCCGCCGCGGCCTGAAATGGGCCGCGGTGGTCGAGGCCTACCGGGAGCTGAAGGCCGAGCGGTGGGAAAAACGTCAACGGCCCAACGAGATCCGGGCCACCGCCTGGATGATGCACACCGCCAGCACGCCCGGCTGCTGGCCCTTCTGGCGGCACGGCTTCGCCAGCCGCTTCCGGACCC
>CAYYOX010000910.1:1389-2570 GCA_964473065.1 uncultured Planctomycetaceae bacterium
GACCAGGGAGCGGCCCAACGAGGTCCGCTCGCCCTCTTGGGGTCTGCACCCGGCCAGCCCCCCCGGATCGTGGCCCTTTTGGCGGCACGACTTCCTAGCCCGTGTCTAACCCCGTCTGGCCCGCGGCGACGACCAAACGATCGTGCCCGGCTACGACGAAATCGCCCAGCAGATCGCGACCGCGTTCCCCGAATACGCCACCGACGACGGCACCCAGCGGCTATGGGACTTTCTGTTCTCCCCGTATGACAAGATGCCGTCACGCTACGAGCTGATCGAGGAGGCGCTGGAGCTGGCAGACCAAAGCGGAAAGCGGAAAGCGGAAAGCGGACACGACGGCTTTCCGCTTTCCGCTCTCCCCTTTTGACCACTTCCCACTTCCCACCATGCAAGCCATCACCATCTGCCAGCCCTACGCCAGCCTGATCATCGGCTGGCCGGCCATGCCGCCGGAGATCCTCAAGCGCGTGGAGAACCGCACCTGGCCCACCCGCTACCGCGGCCCGCTGGTGATCGACGCTATCGAAGTCGAGGTCGCAGCCCATCAAGGGATCCATTTTGGCCTCGCGATCGAAGCTCTTGTCACTCAACGCCCAGCAGTCATGGTCGTTGGGATGGTAGGCGTCGAAGTGATGTCGATTCAGGCCCAGCCAGGGGAAGCCGGTCGGAATGTCGGCTTGAAACCACTGCTTGCCCGGGTCCAAGGGTTCGTTCTTATTGTCCTTTTTCACGTGCAGACACCAGACACCGGTTTCGACTTCCCCGCCCATCAAGTGGTTATGCACTTGGTCGTAATAAACCTGGATTCCGCGCGCGTTCAACGCGCGACACGCCCGGGCCAGTTGTTCGCCACTGCCGTACTTGGTGCCATCGAGATCGTACCAATCTCGAATGCCGTAGCCGGATCGGCAGGATTCGCTCTCGGCATCGCACGCAAGGCAGGCATGCGACGTTGGAGGTAGATGGAGACTAGAGTCCCAAAGCACGGTCGTTTTTCGGACCGTCCCAGAATACGTTTGAGCTTTCGTAACGCGACGAGGCTAACCCGCAGCATCAGCGGCGGCGGCACGAAACATCGTCCGTTGCATGCTGCTGTCGTTGTTATCCTGTTAAATGAAGCATATCTGGTTCATCCGACTAAAGCGTATGTTGTTTCATGGAGACCGAGGAGTTTTAGTATG
>CAYYOX010000911.1:0-532 GCA_964473065.1 uncultured Planctomycetaceae bacterium
CGTCGGACGCCGCACGACAACCGTCTGCCACGTTGTCAACAGTGCCCGCGGGCTGGGCAGCAAACTGAACTGGGCCCCTGAAAACGCAACCTGCCCCGGCGACGACGAAGCCAACACGTACCTCGATCGCCCAAGGCGCGAGGGCTACGAACTGCCCGAGGAGGTCTAGAAAAGGCCGCTTGCGGCTTTGCAATGTCCCAGGAGAATACTCAATGAACACACAACCCATCACCCGACGAACTCTCCTAAAACGCACCGCAACCCTCATCGCGGCGCCCTACCTGATCCCCTCGGGCGTATTGGCCGCCCCGGGCAAACCGGGCCCGAACGATCAGGTTGTCATCGGCTTCATCGGCACGGGCGGACGGGCCCGGCAACTGATGGACCACGTGCCGGCCGAGGGGCGGATCGTGGCCATCTGCGATTGCCACCGGCCGCGGACGGTAGACACGCTGAAGGAAAAGAAGACCAACTGGGAGGCTGACCAGTACCATCGGCAGAAGCAGGTAGGAGAGACTCTTATATGCGCGAA
>CAYYOX010000911.1:542-1499 GCA_964473065.1 uncultured Planctomycetaceae bacterium
CACAAGAAGACAAACTGCAAGCATGCCCAGGCCCATCGCCAGGTGCTGGATGCCGAACCGCCTGACGAGGTCGTGGTGGCCACGCCGGACCATGGGCGCGTCTTGCCGTGCATCCACGCCTGTCAGGCCGGGCTGGACGTCTATGCCGAGAAGCCGCTGACGTTGACGATTGCCGAGGGCCGCGTGTTGGTCCGTGCCGCCCGGAAACACAAACGCGTTTTCCAAGTCGGTTCGCAGCAGCGCACGATGGAGATGAACCGGTTTGCTTGCGAGTTGGTCCGTAGCGGCCGGATCGGCAAGCTGAAGACCGTCTTGGGTGTGACATATCCCGGCCCCCGGCGATACGAAGGATTGCCCGAAGAAGCGATTCCCGAGGGCGACGACTGGGACGTTTGGCAAGGGCAAACCGCTGGGCGACCGTTCAATAACCAGTTGCAGTTCGGTTGGATGCAGTGGCGGTCGTACTCGGGCGGCGAAATGACCAACTGGGGCGCCCACGGCGTGGACCAGATCCAATGGGCGTTGGGGATGAGCGAGTCGGGCCCGGTCGAGGTCTGGCCGACCAGTGACGGCCCCAATGGCAAGGTGCGGATGCGTTATGCCAACGGCATCGAGGTGCGCTACGAACTGGACGGCGGCCCGATGGGCGGCGGGATCTTTGTCGGCGAAGACTGCAAGATCGAGATCAACCGCAACAAGTTCACCACCAACCCGCCCGACTTCGTCAAGGACCCGCCCGCCGCCGCGACGGCCCAGATTTGGGAAGGCCCGGGCTGGATCGCCCGGCCGCACATCCAGAACTGGCTCGATTGCATCAAGACCCGCGAGAAGCCCAACGCCGACGTCGAGATCGGCCACCGTTCGATCAGCGTCTGCCACTTGGCCAACATCGCCCGAGACCTCGGCCGCCAGTTGAAGCGGGACGGCGTGGCTCGCGGGCAGATCAGCCGGCTGCTG
>CAYYOX010000911.1:1509-2569 GCA_964473065.1 uncultured Planctomycetaceae bacterium
ACGTTCCCCGGCGACGACGAAGCCCACACGTATCTCGACCGCCCGCGACGCAAGGGCTACGAGTTGCCGGAAGTCGTCTAACACTAGCCGCTTGCGGCTTTGCAACGCCCCGGAAATGACCCCAATAAACTCTCCTGTTACTGTCACCCGGCGGCAAGGAAGCAGATGCGAACACGAGCACAAATCGTGGTGATCGCCTTGGTGCTGGTCGTGCATGCGCTGGGCGATCTGGCCGTGATAACCCTTGGCTGGACCGGTGGGTGGTACCTGCTCTTTTTGTTGGCATGGCCGCTGAGTCAAGGCAGTCTGATCGCGTTGTGGGCAGGTCTCTCGCGGGTGCGGTCGTATGTGCGATTCCCCGTTGCAGTCGTCGCCACGGCCTGGGCATGGTACGTTGCCATGATAGCACTCGACGAGGCAGTAAACGACGAGGTATCAGCCGGTTGGGCCGCGATGTTCGTCACTCAGGCGTTGATCGTACTTGTGGCAATCTCGGCCGGCTGGCTTCTGTGTCGATGGAGACGTCTGAGGCAAGGTTCCCAGTGCGAGGATCCTCTAATACCACAGTATAGTCTCCGGTTTTTGCTGCTCTGGACGACTTTGCTGTCGATCATGCTGGGAGCGGGACGAATCGTGTTTGCTCAGTTGGAGTGGACCTCCGATGTTGTGCAGTCGGACTTCTTCTACTTCCTTTCGATGCTGGGCCTTCACAATGCCGTTTTCGCGTTGTTGGTGTTTGCCTCGTTGGTCGGTCGGACATGGTTACTCCGTCGAATTCTCCTGGCTGTCGTGCTGATCTTCGCAGTCGTATACTTCGAAATAGACGTGTTATTGTTCGTTTTCGGAGATACGGGAGGGGAGTCGCTTGCTTTGTACCTGTTTCTAGCTGGCTTCCAGGCTGCGTATCTGTATGCTACGCTGTTGCCATTGCGGTTTGTCGGCTGCTTTGGCTCACACCAATAGCCGCTTGCGGCTTTGCACGGGGGCAATTTGCTCCCGGCGGCCATCTTATGTATACTGTGCGAAGCGCAAACCATCCACTACGTGTCACCATCAGTAG
>CAYYOX010000912.1:0-2539 GCA_964473065.1 uncultured Planctomycetaceae bacterium
CAAGGGGCCGCTGTATCCGCTGAACTCGCTGATGACCCAGGGCGTGTGTCACGCGATACGAGGCTACCCGACTCAGCTCAGTAACGATGCCGAAGAGATCAGGATGGAATTCCGCTCCTTCTTCGCCAGCGGGACCTGCTTGCAGGAACTCTATATCACGCCGCAGAAGATGACCGAAGAGAACTGGGACGACCTGGCCGAGGCCGTGCGTTGGTCGCATGCCAATGCGGACGTGCTGGTTGACGTACACTGGATCGGCGGCGACCCGGGCAAGGCTGAGCCTTATGGTTGGGCTTCCTGGTCGAAGCGCAAAGGCACCCTGGCCCTGCGCAATCCGAGCGACCAGCCGGCCACGATTTCCATCGACATCGGCAAGGCCTTTGAACTGCCTCCCGGGGCCGCACGGCAATACACACTAAAGAGCCCTTGGAAGAACGAAGCCGACCGCCCGGCCATTACGCTGGAAGCGGGAACGGAACAAGTATTCGAGCTCAAGCCGTTCGAGGTGCTGGTTTTCGACGCCATGCCCGAGTAAATATGAGGCCACGGATGGAACTTCCCGAGATGCTCAACCTGCGTTTGCGGCAGAAGAGGGCCCTTGGGCTTGCGATGGCGTGCTATTGTTGCCTATGGTTGCTGCCGGCAACGCTCGCCGACGAATGCCGTGTAACGATTGCCGACGGGCTGAAGGCCGGGGTTTGCCATGAATTGGTCCTCGATCAACGCTTCGGGGATTGGGATCGCATGCCCGAGGATCTTGGCGCGATACGTATTCAAGCCGCGACGGGTGGGCAACCGATTGCGACGCGTTTCGTGGAAGGCCATGTCGCGGCCCGGTATGGCCGATGGTTGCTGGAGACATCTTCTCCGGAGGCAGACGGTGTGCGCGACTTGCGGTTGACGTTCGGCGACGCCAGCGCCGAGGAGCCTGCCCATCGGCCACAAAACATTATCGGCGGCAACATCGGGCGACTTCCGGCAGGAGACTTGCAAAACGGCCAAGACGTTTTGGGGTTCACCCTGGTGCTACAGGGTCACAGTTGGGCGAGCGTGCGGCCGGCTTCGGCGCTGTTTCCCGGCGGACCGACGGCAAGCGGGGCGATTCCCATGCACAACGATCCCTCGACGCCGTTGCTTGCTTCCGACGCGTTCGAGTCCAATGAAATCGGACACCTGGGGCTGCGAGACTTTCATGTGATGACCCAACCGGGAGGGCGTGCATGTAAGCATCAAGGCTATTACTATGCCCTCGTGTCAGGTCATCGGCTTTCCGAACAACAACCCAAACGAGGCCGAAAAAAGACAGACCGTGCATTGATGTGGACGCGAGCCGAGGACATCAACGGTCCCTGGGAGAAGCCAAAGATCCTCCTTGGGCCACAGGATTCCTGGGAAGTGCTCGATCAAGGAGCGATGGTAAAGCTCGGGGACGACAAGTTCATCTTGATGTTTCGAGCGGTAGTGGGCAAGAAGAACGGGTTGTATGTGATCACGGCCGATTCACCGACGGCCTTTCGCCTGCCGAAGGAGCCTACTGCCGCGGTTCTGGATGCGTCGGTACTGGACAGCCTATGGCAGCCGGTCGACTATTTGTCCCTGCCGCACATGATCAAGCTCACGGACGAGAGTTGCGTCGGCACGATCCCCGGAACGCACGGCGCCTTTGTCGCCTATTTCGAAGTTCGGCGGATGCATCAAGGGCAAAGCAAATGGCACGTATTCGGCGCTTACTCGACCCATCCAGAAGGGCTTACCGATTGGACGCCAATCAACGGCGGCCGGCCCCGTTGCCGCCCGGACGACGATCCGGAGTCGGCCTGGCACTCGGGCGTTGCCAATCCGAAACTCATCGAGCTGGGCCCCAATCGGTTTGCTTTCGGCGTCAACGCGTATGGGCAAAACCTTCCCGAGTACAAGACGGGGCAGGACTGGCGATTATGGTTGGCTTCGAGCACGGACTGTACCGCGTTTGAACGAGAAGGCTTCCGTTGCATGATTTCCCAATACCCGGGCGAAGGGGAACATACCGGCAGAATCGAAAGCACCCACTTGGTGATGGGGCCCGACGAACCGCTCGACGGCCCGCTGCGCGTGGTCTACTTCGCGGCCTCGATGGCGGTCGAGCCGGAAACCCATTTCTGCAACATTTATCAAGCCTTCACGCCGTCGCCCGCCACGGCCAAGCGGCTGGAACTGGGTGGGCGCGGGCACAAGGATCGATCCTTCTTATACCGAAAGATCGACGCCGGCGAGCCCTTCACGCTGGAATTGGCGGTCGACGCGCGAGAAATGCATCGGCAGCGCGGGCAAGTATTTCTCCCGGCGTTGTTGGACTCCGACGACGCTTCGCGCGCCAGCGGCTTGGCCGTGGTTCGCGATGCCGAAGGGCAGTTTAGAATTGCCACAATCGAGAACGGCAAGCAGACCATGTTCTGGCGCCCGAGTCAGCAGACGTTTGTACCGATCCCGCCCGAGGGCCCGGATCGTAGATTCATTGCCCGAGTTGCCCAGAGATTGCGGAACGATACGAGCGTCTCTT
>CAYYOX010000913.1:0-2537 GCA_964473065.1 uncultured Planctomycetaceae bacterium
TTCGGGATCGACGGGTTCCTTCTTCAGCTTAGCAAATGCATCCCTGGTCGCCTCAAAAGCTTTGGCAATCTCCTCTACCGCCTTGTTGCGTGCGACGATCCGTTTGGTGAATTGGTAGTCTTTGGCCTTCCGAGCCGCTTCTAAAGCCAGCTTCCCAAGATACTTGGCTCCCCTGAAATCGTCCTTCTCGACGGCTTGGTCTATCAAAGGCAAAGCATGCTCTGCAATTGATCCGAGATGTTTCCGCCCCTTGGCCGATTTGGCGGCCTGCGACAGAGCGGCACCTTCCAGCTTGTACGCATCAACGTCATACCGAGCAGCCATCGCATCGATGGCCTTGAACGCTAGTTCGGCATCACCAGCTTGGGCGGCTACGTCTCGTGCGATCTTGAGCAGAACGTAGCGGTTGGTGGGATCGGCCGACTCATTGGCCTTTTGCAGAAGCTTCGTGGCCAGCGCCGTCTTCTGCGCCGAGGTTTTGGTCTTCTCCCATTCGTCGCCATAGACCTCCTTGATGAGTTCGAGGGCTTGTTGCTGGGCGGCGGCGGAGGGAATCGGGTGTCTTTCCTGGGCGTGAGAGGAGTAAGATAGTACCGACAACACCGACATCGTTAAAGCAAGCAGCAGGACGAAACGCATGGTTCGCTCGGTAATGAACATGGCAACTCCGATCTACGTCATACCAGTAATAGGTTCTGAGATGGTGCAATTCATGGCACGAAGTTCTTGACAATGATCAGACGACTTTTATTCAAATTCCCGTCGTCGGATTGCAGGAAGAACAGTTCGTTCGTGGCCGAAATGTACTGGGGCCATCTGCCAATTAACTTGGGAACTCCCTGAATCGCAACGAATTGAGGATTACCGAATCGCCCGTTCGGGGTGGAACGCATGAACTTTAGAAGATTCCCCGTGACCATTATTCTCTTCCAATCGACGGGTGCTGTGTTGGTACAAAGCAGAGTCAAACCGTCATCTGTCACGAAGGGCGTCGTCAGACCATGAAGATGGTCGCCTCCATCTAATTCAAGACTCCGTGGTTTGCTCCATGGCACAGAGCGACTGTGACGTACAGAAAACACCATTTGTTTTTGGCTTCCCTCCGGGTATTGAGTGAAGTACAGCGTTAAGGCATCCGAGGAGAAATGAGCACCTCTCGACCAGGCCATTCCTGGCGGATCACGCAATCCTGGAATCGGCCTGGGACGTTTGAATGGACGTTTCACGCTATTTCGGGTTGTCCCAAAGAAGCACAGTGTATCGGGCGTGAGCGATCCAACGCATATCATCTCAAGACCGTCATTTGTTACAACTGGTTGTCTCCCCTCGAAGAGTTGCCTTTCGCTCGTGAAGGGCGAATTCATATTGCTTCGATGAGCCGTGAAGATCACCGGTCTTTTGCCCACCTCCGTTCTCTCGAAGTAGATGGTCATTCCATCTTCCGACAGGCACGGACCGAAGATAGACCTCAGTTCCGGAACCTCCACTAGTTCTGGAGGAGCAGTCGGCGTCCGGGCAGGAATGCCCAGCTTGTCCAACCTCCTCTCCACCTTATCCTTCACCAACCCCGTCAGTTGAGGCAAAGCCTTCCGATACCAATGAGCAGCCCGTCCCTCAAGCTGCTTCTTGACTACGCCTTCAGTTGACGAAGCCAAGTCCCACCAACCGTCACCAAGCGCAACTTGCCCGTCAACATCCGAGGCCCCCTCTAGTTCCTTAACGGCCAACTTCTTCAATCCCTCGTCAGTCCCCAACGCTAACATCGGCAGCCCCTTGTCCCAATGGCCCTTCAAGAAACAAAGGTACTTTCCCACCGCCAGATTGGCTTCGGGATCGACGGGTTCCTTCTTCAGCTTAGCAAATGCATCCCTGGTCGCCTCAAAAGCTTTGGCAATCTCCTCTACCGCCTTGTTGCGTGCGACGATCCGTTTGGTGAATTGGTAGTCTTTGGCCTTCCGAGCCGCTTCTAAAGCCAGCTTCCCAAGATACTTGGCTCCCCTGAAATCGTCCTTCTCGACGGCTTGGTCTATCAAAGGCAAAGCATGCTCTGCAATTGACCCGAGATGTTTCCGCCCCTTGGCCGACTCGGCGGCTTGCGATATCGCCAACCCCTTGAGCTTATACGCATCCACTTCGTAATGACTGTCGATCTCATCGATGGCGAAAAATGCCAAATCGACATCACCCGCCTGGGCGGCCAGATTTCGGGCCTCTCGAAGCAAGACGTAACGGTTCGTGGGGTCTGTTGCTTCTTTCGCTTTGCCAAGAAACTTGTTGGCAAGGGCCTGTTTCTTGGAAGCGGTTTTGGCGCTGCCCAACTCTTCGCCGTAGATCTCACGGATGAGTTCGAGCGATTGTTGCTGGGCGGGCTCGGACGGGATGGCAAGCTTGTCTGTGGCAAAAGAGAAGGTGGTACTCATCCATAGAAGTGCTGCTACTACTGCTGCACTACTGATGACCTTGCAATAGTTTACGTTAGCCATTCGGACTCTCCACAATCTGCCCTGTGAATTCACTTATATAGACAGCAATACACT
>CAYYOX010000914.1:0-2536 GCA_964473065.1 uncultured Planctomycetaceae bacterium
CACCAAGGGGGCGCCAAGACGGTGCCAATGGGTCGATGGGTCAATGGGTAAATGTCAATGGGTCGATGCCCTGTGCTACCGCGGTGCTACCTTGGTGCTACCAAGGAGAAAATCATGGTCCGATTTCCATTCACGGTTTCCAGGCTTCAGGCGCTGGATCCGCCTGAAAAAGGCCGCGTCTACCATTACGATGGGAAGACGCCGGGCCTATGTGTGTGTGTTACGCATACCGGCACGCGAACCTTCTACTACTACAAGAAGGTCGATGGACGGCCCCAGAGGATACGCCTGGGCGTTTTCCCCGGTCTGACCATCGTCCAAGCGCGGGATGCCGCGACCAAGTTGGCGGGGGAGATCGCCACGGGCGAAGATCCGGCGGCCGAGCGTCGAGCCCGACGGGAATCCCCAACGTTCGAAGCCCTCCACACGCACTGGATGGAGACCCATGCGAAACTGCATAAGAAGTCTTGGCGCGAGGACGACCGGCAGTATCGGGTTCACCTGAAGCACTGGGGCGCCCGGCGGCTGAACACCTTCACGAAGGCTGAGATTGCGCGCCTCCACGCCAAGATCGGCAAGAACATCGGGATCACCACGGCCAACAGGCTCTTGGCCCTGATTCGCTCGATGTTTAACAAGGCGGACGAACTGGGGTTCAATAGCGCGAATCCGACGCGAGGCATCAAGATGTTCAAGGAACAGTCTCGGGACCGATTTCTTCAGCACGATGAGTTGCCGAAATTCTTCGTTGCCTTGACCGAGGAGGAACCGTTGTTTCGGGATTACTTCCTGATCGCCCTACTGACCGGCGCGAGGCGGGCCAACTTGCTGTCGATGGCATGGGTGGACATCGACCTGAATGTGGGCATTTGGAGAATCCCCGATACGAAGAGCGGCGTGCCCGTCGTGCTGCCGCTGGTGGAACCTGCCCTGAGGATCCTCCAGACGCGCCACGATGCGTCCGATGGCAGCCCGTGGGTGTTTCCCAGTTGCGGCGCGACCGGCCACGTCACGGATCCTAAGAAGGCTTGGGCAAGGGTCTGCGAGCGGGCGGGCCTGGAAAATCTTCGGATGCACGATCTGCGCAGAACCTTGGGGAGTTTTCAGGCGATGGGCGGTTCATCGCTGCCCGTGATTGGCAAGTCCCTGGGGCACACGCAGTTGGCTACGACAATGATCTACGCGAGGCTACAGACGGATACGGTTCGACAATCGGTCGACATGGCCACGACCAACATCCTCGACGCCGGTTCGGTCGAGATCGACGCCGACGGCGTGAAACTGCTGGAGGAAAGGGGGGTGGACGATGGCAAAAAGTAAGGCAGCGAAAAAGGCCCCGTGGTGCCCGGTCGATAACTGTATCAAGCCGCTGGCCGATGCGTTGGCGGAGATCGCGCGAACCTGGACGATTGTCGGGAAAGAACCGCCTCAGCCGATCACCGTTGACATGTTGTACCGCGATCACAATGTCGACTTTCTCATCACGTGGTTGCAGATAAACATTTCGGCCGATTTCGCCGGGGATCTTGAGGAAACGCTATTCTCCCCATTGCGACGTTTCAAGAAACTTGATTTCAAGGCGTGCCAAATTCTCAGCGAGGAGGCGGGGGAATTAGTAATTTGGCAACGCAACGCAATCACGACCGTGATCCGGCAGCGGTACGACTGGGCACGGAATCAACATTCGGACTTGGAGGCGTTTGACCCAGACAAAGATGAAGTGCTGCGCGAAATTGAGCGTCCATACACCGAGATCGAGCACGCGTTTCGTGACGCCGCGCGTCATCTTCGGCAGATCGCGGCAGTCTTACTCGCGAAAATCAGAGCCCGAGAAGCCGAGCGGACCAACTCGGCGGCCGGAAATGGCGCGAACAGCGCGAACATTTCGGGCCTTTCTTCCGCCCTAGCATCTAGTAACCCAAGAGTGAAAGAGTTGGCTACTAGGCTGATTACTAACGCCCAAAAGCTCGATACGGAACAACAAAGCAAACTCGAAATAGCCCGAGAATTCACGGGCGAAACGGCTGGAAAGGATGGCAAAGCCAAAAGTCTCTTGTCGAGTATTCGACGGCTGAAGCGCAGCTAGTGCGCGTCAACTTCTAACGAGCGAACGTTCTTGTTCGCGCGAACACCGTGGCCGATTGGGGCAATCGTGGTCTTCCCTTCGCAGAATCAACACCCATAATGAAAATATACGCCGACGAAAAACCTCTCACATGGAGAAATAAGAAATGGCAATTGCCGAAAGAGAAGCCCTGATGACCGCACGCGAAGCGGCCGAGTACCTTGGACTTCGGCCGCAAACTTTGGCGATTTGGAGATGCGATGCGAGACATCTGCCCTACATCAAATGCGGTCGGTCGGTTCGATACAAACTTTCCGATCTAGAACAGTTCGTCGAATCGCGCACGATCCAGGCCGGTTCGTAGACCAGCATCTAGCGCATGAAATAGGCCCGGTCGCCGTGAGGGTGACAAGCCGGGCCAAGGAACTGTGTCTGCATGGAAGTATACCAGAATGGATCTACGGATGCAAC
>CAYYOX010000915.1:0-1070 GCA_964473065.1 uncultured Planctomycetaceae bacterium
GAGACCAGCATGTCCACACTTTTTCAAGTCAACATACGCTTCCCCCGGATGAACCGTTTTTGATTTCTTTTTCTCTCTTTTCCCCGCGCCACCGCGACTCAGCGCGCTATCCTTTGTCAACGTCTTCCCCTTTATCTTTTCCCCTTTTCCCTCTTTCCCTTTTTTCCTTCCCTTTCTTCCTTCTGCTCTTGGCTTAGGACCCGTTTTGGGATAAAAGGCGGGCTGTGATTTTTCGCGCTGCTCTGCAAAGCCGCAAGCGGCGTTGGTTTTTGTCCCCCTGGACTGTGCTATGGCAAACTTTAAGACGCATATTACGTTTAGTACCTTGTTGGGCGTCGGCTATGGCGGGGCGGCGTATGTGTTCTACGATCTTCCGATACCGACCTGCGTACTGGCGGGCGGTTTGTGCGGTGTGTCGGGGATGCTGCCGGACATCGACGCCGACAAAGGCAAGCCGATTCGTGAAAGCATGGCCTTTGCCGCGGCCATTGTGCCCATGATGCTGGTCGATCGGTTTCGGCAATTCGAGTTCTCGAACGAGCTAATCGTGCTCTGCGGGGCGGGCGTCTACTTGTTCATTCGCTTCGTGCTGGCGAGTTTACTGCGCCGCTACACGGTACACCGCGGCATGTTCCACAGTCTGCCGGCGGCCATCATCTTCGGCGAGTTGGCGTTCCTGCTCGCCTCGGGTGATCTGACGTTGCGCATCTACAAGGCCGGCGGCGTGACGGCCGGTTACTTGGCGCATCTGCTGCTGGACGAAATCTACAGCGTCGAGTGGCATCGTGGTCGACTGCGATTGAAACGCTCGTTCGGCACGGCCATGAAACTGTTCTCTTCGAAGTGGTGGGCCAATATCTCGACGTTCGCCAAACTGGCCGTGTTGACCTACGTGGTGATGAAAGAGCCCGGCTGGATGCAGGAGCATAGCCGGAAGTATATCGAGCCGACGTTGCAGCGCACAGCGAACGCGTGGGTGGATACGGTCGTCCCGTAACAGACAAACGTACGGCCAGCCCGACCGCTAAACGGTTTACCGACTTGCATGCAGCTAGGCGCCGGTGCGCTCC
>CAYYOX010000915.1:1080-2532 GCA_964473065.1 uncultured Planctomycetaceae bacterium
CGGCGCATGGGCGCATGTGTACTGGGCCTATGTGGCAGCGGAGAGCGAACGCGGTGGTGGATCTGTTGGTGCGGTGTACGTTGGGCGAAAAACGTCGGGCAAGCCCGCCCGCTAAACGGTTTGCCGGCTCTCAAGCAGCAAGGTGACGGGGCCGTCGTTTACCAGCTCGACCTGCATGTGTTGGCGGAATTGGCCGGTGGCCGCCCGGATTCCTTCCGTCGCAACCGCGTCGACGAACACCTGATAGAGTTGCTCGGCCAGTTCCGGCGGCGCGGCGGCGGTGAAACTGGGTCGGCGGCCCTTGCGGCAATCGCCCAGCAGGGTAAACTGGCTAACGACCAACATGGCCCCGCCCGTGTCGGTCAGCCCGAGGTTCATCTTGCCCTGGTCGTCCTCGAAGATCCGCAGCGAAGCGATCTTTCGGGCAAGTTGCCGGGCGTCGGCTTCGGTATCGCCATCGGCCACCCCCAACAGGACAAGGATACCGGGGCCGATTTGGCCGCAGATTTGGCCGTCGACGCTGACTTGGGCTCGGCTGACGCGTTGGATGCAGGCGCGCATGGTTGGTGCAGTAGGTAGTAGGCGGTATGCAGTAAGCAGTTAAGTGTTAGCAGAATTTTCCATATAGGGCAAGCACCTCGGGATGATGCAACGATCGAAACCGTTGATTGCGTTGACCATGGGTGACCCGGCGGGGGTTGGGCCGGAGATTATTGCCGGCGCGTGGGATGAGGCGGATTTGCATGATTGCTGCCGGCCAGTCGTGATCGGGCATCCCGAGATCCTGCGGCGTGCCGCCGCGTTTCGACGCGTGGACGTTGAGATTCTCGAAGTGGCATCGCCCGACGAGGCCGAACCGTCGGCCCAAGTGATGCCGTGTATCGCATGCGGGTCCGACGCGGCCTTGGAGGCCATGCCCGGGGTGATCGACGCCCGCGCGGGGCAGGCGGCTTTCGATGCGGTGGTGGCGGCGGCTCGGCTGGCTTTGGACGGGCAAGTGGATGCCGTGACCACGATGCCACTGCACAAAGAGGCTCTGCACCTTGCCGGACACGACTACCCGGGCCATACGGAATTGCTGGCCGAGATGTGCGGGGTCGACGATTTCGCCATGATGCTCTACCTCGGGCCGCAGCCGCCGGTCAAAGGTCCCCACGGGCTGGCCGTAGTACACGTGACGCTGCACACGGCCATGCGAAAAGCACTCGACGAGTTAAGCGAAGAGGCCGTCCTGGCCAAGGCCCGACTGGCCGATCGGTTTATGGCCCGGCTCTCGGGCGTCAGGCCGCGGATCGGCGTGTGTGCCTTGAACCCGCACGGCGGCGAAGGCGGGCTGTTCGGCGACGAGGAAATTCAGATCATCGGTCCGGCCGTCGAGCGTGGGCTGCGGGAAGGGTTGCAGCTTGAAGGTCCGCTACCGGCCGACACGCTGATGATCCGCGCCCGGGACGG
>CAYYOX010000916.1:0-2528 GCA_964473065.1 uncultured Planctomycetaceae bacterium
AGGGTTGTGGGTCGGTCGTGTGTAGGAGACTGGGTTGGGCCCATAGGAGTTGCTCCGGTAGTATTCCATCTCCCCCGTGCCGTCCGGGTTCATGCTAAACAACAGCCGGCCGAACTGATGGCTGATGTTGGCGTACTCGTATCGCGTATAGAGCACGCGGCCGCTGTTCAAGAGCGTGGGATACCAGTTGCTTTCCTGGTCGAAGGTCAGGATGCGAGTTTTTTGGCCGTTGATGCCGGTGGTACAGAGGTTCGCGACGTACGACTGTCCGTCCTCGCACGGTACGCCGGTGTACATCCGGGTGGAGTTGAAGATAATCCGCCCGTCTGGCAAGTAGCACGGATCGCCGTTGTCGATGTCGGGACCCGTGTCGGCGGTAATCTGCCGCAGGTTCTTGCCGTCAACACCGACCTCGAAGACCTGGAACGCTCCGGCGGGCCCCGGCATGGCGAAGAGAAGGCGATCGGCGTCAAAGTGGAGATCCGGGTGCTGGATCATGTGGGTCGGCTGGGCCTTGAAGATCGTCCGCTCTTGCCCATCCGATAAGGAGGCGGCTACGATCGCTTCGTCCCACCATGCGGCCACCGGCGGGTTCTTCGGCCGAAAGTCGCACGACCAGTTGACCGTCATCCCGTACTGTTGCCCCCACTGCCAATAGACGTCGTTGCGGATCGGGCCGGGTGTCTTTCGCTTCAGCAGCATGATCTCTTCGAAGTCCAACAGCGGATTGGCCAGCAACGCCGCCCGGCTGAAGGCGAAGAGTTCCTCGCACGCGGCCGCGGCCTGCTCGATTCGGGCCAGATCGCCCTCGGTCAGCATTCGCTTCAGTGTCGGCAGTTTTTGCTCATAGGCGGCCAGTTGCTGTTGGAATCCCTCGGGCAGTCGATAGGTCATCGGATGCGAGGCCGTCATATCGGCGACCGCGCGGCGCAGGGCGGCCGGGTTGAACTCGACGTCGAGGCGTTGGGCCAGCGATCTGCTCCGCCGGCCCAGTTCGAGCAACTCGAACAGCGCTTGCACATCGGCTTCGGTCTGCACCTGGGCCAACCGCGCCTCGGCCGCCCGGCGCAGGTTCTCGGGCATGATTTCGATGACGCGGGCGGCCCAATCTTGCGGGGTTTCGCCGGGCATGAGGCGATCGATGCTGACGTTCTTCATGGCCACGATCTTGCGGACCGCGAAGAAATCCCGGCCATCGTGGGAAAGCTGGATCTCGAAATCGGTTGCCAGCCGCCCCCTGTAAACCCCCTCGCGATCTCGCGAGAAGACTACGCGGTGGATCTCCGTCGGCTCGGGTAGTTCGATTTGAGCCCAGCCGGTCACCGAAGCGCAAATCCAACTGTGGTCGTTGCCATACCGGCCGTCGTTGAGGTGTTCGATCTTGTGGATGTCGTAACCTTCCAGGCAGGACGACGCCGCGGCTTTGCCGCCGGCCGACGCCAAGGCGAGGTTATTCTTCTCGTCGACGCCGTAGACCTCCAACTCGTCGACACCCGTTTCCAGGCCGGGACGCGTCTTGTGGATCACCAGCCGAACAAACTTCGCCCGCTGCGGAGGAATTTCAAGACGGATCGGCCGGTTCGGATGCAGGAACATTTCCTCGCGAACCACTACGCTGGAGGCCCGACATCGTTTGACTGTGGTCCAGTGTTGCCCGTCGATCGAGACGTGAACCTCGAACGCCAGCAGCACGCGGTCGCCGTACTGACCCTTGCGGTCGCGCGAGAAGACGACCCGATCGACGACGGTCGGCTCGGGCAGTTCGATCTGGGCCCAGCCGGACATGCCCGCGAGGATCCAACTATGGTCGTTGCCGTATTGGCCGTCGTTGAGGTGTTCGATCTTGTGGGCCGGGTAGCCAGCCAGACACGACGAGGCGGTTGCCTTGGCGCCGCCTTGGGCCAAGGCAAGGTTCTCGTCCTTGTCGGGTGCGAAGATCTCCAACTCGTCGACACACGGCTGGCTCTGACTGCTGCCGTCGATCACCAGTCGCACGAACTTCGCCTCGACCGGCTCGAACTTCACGGTATTCGGACTCGACGCACTGACCGGCATCCACGTTTCTTCGACCGCCAGTGCGCCGGCCGTGAGGCCCAGCAGAAGCGCGGTAGTCGCGAGTAATCGTCCGACTTGCTGAAAGAGCTTGCCAATGGTCATGGGGTTTTCCTTGTCACTAGGGTAGCCCAGATGTTTTTCCGCAAAAGGCTGTCCACTGGGGTTTGATTGTTTCGGAAAAACGTCTGGGTGGCGCAGCCACGAGAGGACTCGCCTTCACGCGGATCCTCTTGCGGCTGCGCCGCACCGACGATTTTGCGAACCGAGTTTATCCGAGATGGCATAGTCATCATCGCAAAAATCATCGGTGCTACACGATTTGCTGGGGGCGATTCATCGAGAAACGTCTTTCCTTGTTTGCATGTCTTCTTTATACCCTCACCCCCGGCCCCTCTCCCAAAGGGAGAGGGGAGAAGTCCATTTAGTACGTTCGGCCGAAGTCGCGTTTCTGGGGGATGAGTACGGCGCCCGGC
>CAYYOX010000917.1:0-2510 GCA_964473065.1 uncultured Planctomycetaceae bacterium
GCGCGGACTCGGGTCCGCTGGAACGAGGTGTTAGGCCCGAATTCGTTCCAGGATCTCGTGCATCACGTGCTGATTCGCGTAGAGCTGCCAGACAGCTACCAGGTCCGAATCAACGACGACTCGCCACGCAGCCGGAACACTCCAGTGGTTTTCCGGCTTCAGCTGTCCCTTCTGCTCGAATGTCCCGCTGGCGCGACCCAACAGAACCACCGTGTCGTTTTCGTCGAACCGATCAGAAACCTGGATCTGAAAGTTCGGCACCAGGTCGAAATACTCCTGCCAGCCGGATTTCATTTGATCCCTGCCCACATGCTCAGAACCGTCGGCATCCACGAACATGTGCTCCGGGGTCATCAGGTTAACCAGACGATTGACTTCTCGCGAATTGATCGCCGCCACGAACGAGTCAGCCACTTCCAGTGGGGTCATGGTACTTTGCCTCTTTGCCGGCCTAACGTTTCGAGTTCAGCGGACCGAGGTGTTAGGCTTCGGCCTTATAGCGGACGGTGTCAGCGACAACGAAGAACCGCTTCCCTTCAGGGTCAGTGAACAGGAAGAAGGGCTGATCCGCTTGAAAGCTGCTACGCGAGACCGAGGCAGACCCCCAAAAGTGCGCGGGAAGATCTCCGGCGAGCCGCTTTTCGAATCGACTCACCTTGGTGGCAGAGGGAAGACAGAAGTGCTGCACCTCTGAGAAGGTGAGAGTTCCGCTGATAACTGTCCCTGGATTTTCGACCAGAACCGCCAGTTCCAGGATGCTCCTATTCCATCCGTAGACTTGGATCAACGAGTCCGTCACAAGTTCCACGATTTCTTTGAAAAGCTCGACCATACCTATGCTCCTAAAATACCTTGGATTCCATGCGTGAGCCTAACGTAGAGCTAACTGGCCGGAGCGAGCGAAGCTCGCGGAGGTCCAGTTGAGCGACATGTTATGCGTTCCCCGCTAAAAGTGCCGAATCGCTGGAAGATCAACCTCTATTGGCCAGTTCCCTTCCTCGCATTCATTGCCTTCGTCTGGTCGTTTCTCCTTTATCCTGCGGATCTCCGCATCCACTTCACCGGCCGGATCTGATTTGACCATATTCTTGATCCAAAAGGACGGGTAGATAATCATAGATAGCCAGCCGTCTACAGGCACCAGGTATCGCAGCTTCTTCTGTTCGGGCTCAGTTAGGGAAGTAAAAAAGTCGTGTTCTTTTTCGTTCACCGGATCTCTGGGATCGATCACCTTCCTCGACTTCAGTAGCTCCTCAGCAAATAGTATTCGCCATTCTGACTCGTAGTAGTACTTGTACGTGAGATCAGTGACCGTATCGTTCATGGGTTTGAAGTAGTTGAGTAGGTTCTTGTTCGTCAGTTCGGTGGCACAGGCCTCAAAGAACGGATCGTTGTTAATTCCCGCTTCGGATTTGAAATAGGCTAGCGGTCGCCCACCTCGGGAAAATAGGTATGGTCGCTTGAACCCGATGCCAAGACGGCCGTATCGTCGCGCATGGTGACGGGAATCGGAAAGTTTTAGCTCGGTGAAGCATACCTTTGGCGTGGCTGGGAACGCGACCTCGGTGCGCCCTACTTTGACACTTTGAACATCCTCCTCCGCAGTCAGCCAAAGCCCGAATCTCAGGATGTTTAGAAGCCTGCTTGCATACGGTTTGGCCGCAGGCGAGTCTGCTCGCATCTCCGAGCTCGGAAGTACAGTCTCGTACCAGCATCGGCCATACGCCCCATCGATGTCTGAACCAGTCCAATGAATCAGGAAATCTGACCGGGCTGCTTTGTCTGTGGCCATCCCTCTCCCCTCATTGGAATGCATAACGTTTCGAGTTCAGCGGACCGGGGCCGCGGCCGCCGCGGACTCGGGCCCGTTGGAATGAGGTGTTAGGCCTCATCCCATGGATCCCGAAAAGTGGCTGCTGACTTGGGAATCGAAATGCACACTAGCTCGCAAGACCGCCAACGCGCATTGCAGTAATTGGCGATCCCTTGCCGGATCAGCGACCGGACCATCGGGAAATTTCCCGCCATGGAAGAGGTTATTCCTGATCGTGCGAACGGACCGTAGCACGTAGAGGAACTGTGGCTCTTGTGGATCATGCGCGATTTCCTCCCACTGAAGCCGATTGTCCTTGAATACTTGTTTTTTTGGAGGTTCGCGGCAAAGGAGGTCCGTCGCTTCGCGCAAGGCGGGATCCTCGCAGATGCCGAACTGCTGATGGTTGGTGGAACCGAATTGATCCCAATTCGCCGATGCACGCCGTTCATTGCCCGCGACGAATCCACTTCTCTTTAACGCAAACTCAAATCGTGAGAAGACCATCAGGAAATCGAGGAGCAGGTCCCGGTCAATCTGGGGCGCGCAAAACACCGACTGGGCACCAGGTAGCGAGGTCAGGTTGCCTGACATTTCGGTCACTTTCATACGAGACTCCCGTGGATGTTTGCCTAACGTTCCAAGTTCAGCGGACCGGGGCCGCGGCCGCCGCGGCCTCGGGTCCGCTGGAATGAGG
>CAYYOX010000918.1:0-2506 GCA_964473065.1 uncultured Planctomycetaceae bacterium
GGCACCAGGTGGCTCATAACGAGCATCCTGGCACTCATCGTGCTGGTCCTGTGTGTGACCGGCTGGGGAATCGCCGCCAGCGTGAGGGCTGCCACGGCTGCTGCTGACGCGGCCTGCCTAATCGGTGAGCACGTGGCCAGCGATGAGGCCGGAGACCGGGCGCTGGGGGTGAGGCTCAAGTCGATGGAAGCCCGGCAGATTCAGATAGGGACGCGTATCGATGGGATTTACGAGAGGCTTGGGGAGTGATTGAAACAACTGAACCGATTGACCTTAACCAAGAGGACGATATGGGAGAGCTAAACTTCGGCTGGGCGATCCAGCAGATGAAAGACGGACAAGCTGTTTGCCGGCAAGGATGGAACGGCAAGGATATGTGGCTCCGGCTCCAAGTTCCCGACGAACACAGCAAGATGAGCCTGCCGTATATCTACATGAAGACGGCGCAAGGCGATTTGGTTCCGTGGTTGGCGAGTCAGACCGATATGCTGGCCACCGACTGGATGATAGTTGAGTAGCCCCATAGCCGCAATGGCCGACAATACTCAGGAACTGCTGCGCCGTATGGCGGAAGTGTCGCCGGGTGCGGTCACGCGAGTAATTCCATTCGCCAACGATGACGTACCTCGATACCTCAAGAAGCTCCAGCGGTGGCGTGAGCAGTCTCGCAAGGTGGCAATCCACGTCGAGTGAATCATGCCCGACCGCTACAGAGCCGCCTCCCTGCCCGACGGTCTCAAGAGTTGGGCGATCTACCGGACCGATGACGTGGACCTTGAACGGCCGCGGCTCTACCCCCTTGATGAGACGATGGCCGAGGATGTGGCCTGGGCTCTGAACCGGGCGGCAGTGGAGCGGCCAGCGTCTCAGGAACGCTCTCCGGCCGACAGTGCATGATTCCCCGAATTCTCTCCCGCATGGCCCCCAGTGGCCGTTCTCGCGTGATTCCGGGCAACTGTTAAGCAATCCTTATCAGTTGCCCCGGCGCCCAACCGTCCGATTCTGACTCGATTTCTGCGAGTTATTCGGTAATCCTCGGTGACTGACCCGGCGCCCGACCGTCCGGTATCTCCGGATAGTTGCCCGGCAGACGGCGGCATGGATGTTAAGCTAGGCACTCTAGTACCCTCGAAAACACGAATACTAAGTGTCTAGTTCGGTTTTCCTGGCCCTTTCTCGGAAATACTTTCCGGCCCAGACCCCTTGTTTCGTAGGCTATTTCTGCGCAACCGCGTTTGTAGTCGCATGTTTCTGTCACATTCGACAATCGCATATTGCAATCGCAGTCGATAGTCACTATAGTTGGGGTATGAGAAACACGCAAGCCACCAACGAAACCAGGAGAGAAGCGATGAACGAAGCCTACGACGCAGCGATCGCAGAAGCCGCCGAGCGAATTACCGACGGCAACTGCTCGACGATCCTGGCTGGAATCGAAACGGCCTACCGCGACCTGAAGAAGGCTGCGTTCGCTGTCTGGTGCAAGAGCGTTATCGGCGCCACGGTCCACGACACCAAAAAGGACATGCTCGCGCAGGCCAGGTCGTTTGTCAATCGGCTGGCCGTGACGGACACTCAGTGCGATTTCTAACCCCAGCACGCCGCGCCCAGCGGCACCAACCAAACTCGCCGACTGAGTGAGTCGGAGGCAAGGGAGACACGAAATGGCTGACATTTACACACAATCTGGCGAAGAGATCACGATGGGCCTGCAATCGTCCACCGTATGCGATGAGGCAATTCGGGCCGCTAAGGGAATTGCCAGGGATCGTGGCGAATCTGTCCGGCTAGAAGATAGCGATGACGCCTACGACGTCTATCCAGACGGGACCGTCGAGGACGCAGAGGACTGGAACTGACACTCTCCTAGTCTCCGTCAGGCCAGGCTCAGGGAAACGGCCACCTGGCGGGAGCTAGCCTTTCACCCTAACCGAAAGCGAAACGATGGAAATCATCGACCGAACCACAATCAGTACCGATGCCGGCAATCTGGAGTGTTGCGTTTGGAAGCAACGCGACGCCGAGGGCAAAGAAGAGTTCGCCATCTCGCAAAATTTGACGGATGGCACACCCTACGAACCAATCGGCGGATGGGTGGGAACACCCGAACAGGCGATCGAAAACATGATCGAAGAGTGCGAAGACGATGACGATAATTACGATGACGAAGACGATGACTGACGAGCCCATGACCCCCACCCTCCGCGTCGCGATCCACCTCTACCAACTGATTGGCGGACTCGGCAGGTTGAGCGGAATCGTGTTTGCGTGCTTGGTTCTGGCCCTGATGGCTCTTTAAGGAGAGGACGATGTTGAAACCTCCGCTGTGCATAGATGGATGGGAGGATTGCCGTGATGATATGGAGCTTGTCCATTACGTGCGTACGGAATTAGACCTAATCCTTGAGGGCCAGGATGGGACTGGGCATTTTACTCGCCACGATATTGCATCTATCAGACGATGGCTCGCGAAACAGGAACCCGACCCACTCGACGCGGCCCTTGA
>CAYYOX010000919.1:0-2497 GCA_964473065.1 uncultured Planctomycetaceae bacterium
ATAATACGGTAGACGAGTTTGGAGAGTATAGCTATGAAGCCGAACAAGGCGACTACATGGCGACGGTCTTCAAGAGCGTGGAGCGAAACGGTAACACAGCAGTATGGTTCGACTACGATGGAACAAATCTGAGTGTCGTAAGCTCGTTTGTCGATGAGGGGTCAAACTGGTATCTCGTAGACGAAGGTGATGTATTCAGCAGAGAGACCATAGACAGCGGGCTCTTCCCAATCCTGTTCACCACTGACACATGGGAGTTTCCTGGCCCGCCAGTTACGGTTGGCTCAGGTGACTTCTATCTCGGAGCGAACTCAAGCTCACACGACGGCCCAGACGGTCCTTTACGAAACATATATAGCTGGTTACACATTGGCAATGTTTCTGGAGAATTGGTACGGCTGGACGGTGCTGTGGCTTATGGAGGCACGGGCATCATTGTTGGAACAACGGAGGGAGTTGTCCCCGAACCCTCGGCACTGGCCTTGTTGATCGTCGGCACACTGAGCCTGTTGGCCTACGGTTGGCGAAGGCGGGCAGCATAGAACTTACTTATGTGTTCGGCGGGAGGGACGTTACCGCCCGCAGGTTACTTCAGGGCGCTTCGATGCCCTCAACTTTCACAAGGAGAAGACACTATGTTTCGTGCAGCAGGTGGTTTGACAATGGTGGTTGTGATGCTTTGTGCAGAGCAGGCGAGAACAGAAGTAATTGATCTATTCAACGGTCAAGATCTTTCCGGGTTCACGGTCCACGGGGCTGCGGAATGGGCGGTCGAAGGGGGCGTATTGTTCAATGTGCAGACGGCTGCTGACGATTCCAATTATCTCGCGTACGATGATCCACTTCGGGGTTCAAACTTCATACTTTCAACGCGCGTCAGAACAACGGAGGGCATGAGGTTTCGCCTGTTGTTGGATTCGGGTGATCTATATATTGGAAACGAAGGCTACATACGCCAGCTTGAAGTCTACGGGAACAAGTTATCCGATGTCGTCCAAGTGGCGGACGACTCCTACGAACTCAATGAATGGTGCGACCTGAAGTTGAAAGTAGATGAGTTCGGGTCAGTGGAGCTATTCAAGAATGACGTTCTCACGCATACAGGCACGGTGGAGCCCCTCGGAGATCTTGCAATTCGTATCCACCCCGGAGATAGTTGGAGTCCAGGAAAGATCGAGATGACTTCCCTTCAGTACGAGCCCATCCCCGAGCCGTCAACCATCGTCCTATTGCTAACGGGTGCTCTTGGTTTTTTAGGCTTCGCGTGGCGCAGACGCCGAGCGGGGCAGTAGTTGGCAGATCGTGAGGCGACGGTTCCGCTTCCCATTTACACCAGGAGGAAAACCAATGTTTGCAAAGTTATTCTTTCGGTCCGTCGCCACGTTGGTAGTCGTGGCGTTGCTGGCAACAACTGCCCAGGCTGTCGACATTGACTATGTGCGGGTTGGCGACCCGGGCAACGCGGGTGAGCAGAGTCGTCTCGCTGATTACGGAGACTCTACGTACTATGGCAGCGTGAGCTATGTGTACAACATCGGCAAGTATGAGGTGACCAGTGCGCAGTATATTGAGTTTCTGAATGCCGTGGCGACGGTGGGCGACCCGAACAGTCTGTACAACACTTCAACAGTGGCGAAAGTGCGCGGCGGTATTGGCCGTGCAGGCTCAGGCACGGCGGGTGATCCGTGGGTATATGCACCGAAAGAAAATGACGCCAACTGGCTGAACCGGCCGGTGAACTACGTTTCGTGGTATGACACGTTGCGGTTCTGCAATTGGTTGCACAACGGACAGTTGGCCGACGCAAGCACCACGGAGGACGGAGCGTATGACATGTCACTCGGGAAAAGCGTGGTTCGCAAACCGGGTGCAAAAGTCTTTCTGCCCAGCAAGGACGAATGGTACAAGGCGGCCTACTACAAGGGCGGCGAGGACAATGCGGGATATTGGGATTTCCCGACCCAAAGCGACACGGCCCCGACTGCTGAAGCGCCTCCAGGCGCTGACATGTCCAACGGCTCGGCCAACTACTACGACGACAGCTTTGTCGACCCGACGTACTACACGACTAGTGTGGGAGCATACGCTGCTAAACCTTCCGATAGCCCTTACGGCACGTTCGACCAGGGCGGCAATCTGTGGGAGTGGAACGAGACGGACACAGTATACGGTGACGGTCGGTCACGTGGTATGCGCGGGGGCAATTGGGGCTCCGGTTCTTCCTACCACCTGCTCGCCTCCACCCGCAGCAGCGGCAACCCGGCGAGCGAGGGCTACGGCATAGGGTTCCGCGTGGCAAGTGTTCCTGAGCCGGGTAGCATCATCCTGTTGCTAACCGGTGCTCTTGGTTTCCTTGCCTTCGGCTGGCGCAGGCGGCGATCACGGTAGCCCCACAATCCCAACACGTATTTACACTAGGAGGAAAAGCAATGTTTGAAAGATCGTAACCGTTCACGGCTTTGCGGTCAGTTATTGAGGAGTGAAGGCGGAGCTTGAC
>CAYYOX010000920.1:0-2491 GCA_964473065.1 uncultured Planctomycetaceae bacterium
CATGACAAACGTAAAGACAACACATCTTACGCGGCGACGGTTCCTCAAGACGGCGGGCGCTGCGGCCGTGGCGCCGGTTGTCATCCCAAGTTGCGCCTTGGGACGCGGCGGCGCCGTCGCGCCGAGCGAGCGGATTACGCTGGGTGGCATCGGTATTCACAACCGTGGTAGCCAAGTCCTCGGTACCATGCTGCCGCTGGGCGACGTGAGATTTGTGGCAATTGCCGACGTTCGGGCCAGTCAGGCCGCCGCCATCAAGGCGTGGGCCGATAAGCACAACGGTGACGACAAGTGCGACACGTATCGAGATTTCCGCGAATTGCTTGATCGCGACGACATCGACGCCGTATTGATCACCACCGGCGACCATTGGCACGCCCACGCCTCGATGCTGGCGGCCGAGGCCGGCAAAGACGTTTACTCCGAGAAACCGTGTGCCATCTCGATCGAACTGGCCGGGCGACTGGCCGATACGATCAAGCGCACGGGCCGCGTGTTCCAGGCCGGAACGCAACGCCGCAGCATCTCGAATTTCATTCATGCCATTAAGCTGGCTCAGACCGGCAAGCTTGGCAACCTGCATACGGTTCATGCTTCCATCTATGCACTGCGCGACAGCCACGCCTGGCTGCCGGCTCAGCCGGAGCCGGATCCCGACGTCATTGATTGGGATATGTGGCTCGGCCCGGCGCCGTGGCGGCCTTACAACCACGCCTACGTCGTTGGCCAGTGGCGGGGATACTACGATTTCGATTCCGGGGCCACGCTCTTGGACTGGGGCGCCCATACGGTCGATCTCTGTCAGGCGGCTAGCCAGACCGATGGCACGACTCCCATCGAGTATGAACCGATTGACATGTCCGCCAACAATGCGATTCTCTGCCGTTACGCCAACGGGGTGAAGCTCGTGATACGGCGGGGAGGATTTCGCGGCGAGGGCCAATGGCTCGGGCTGGGCACCTGCCCCGTGCGCTTCGAAGGCGACGAAGGCTGGGTCGAGACGGGTGACACGGGCCGAATCGCCGTTTCGCTCGATTCGCTTCGTGCCGAACTTCCGAATCCGACCATCGCCGGGACGTCGACGCATACGCACGTGCGTGACTTCTTCAACTGCGTCAAATCGCGAGCCAAGACGGCTGCCAACGCCGACGTGATGCGCAAGTCGCACATCGCCTGCCATGCGGCCGCCATTGCCTGGAAGCTGGGCCGCAAGCTGAAGTTCGATCCCGTGACCGAGATGTTCATCGGCGACGACGAAGCCAACCGGTTGCGAATCCGATCAGAACGCCAGCCGTGGGCCGTATGACCGATACCTCAACACAGACATAAAACACGTAAGGAAAAAAACCATGAATTGTACTCGATACTTCAGAGCAGTTGTTCTATTGGCATGTTTTTCGGCGGTAGCGCCCGCGACATTGCCGGCCCAAGACACGCCGACGAGTGAAACGGCCAAGCTGGTTGCCGTTCTCACGTCCGATGCGGATACGTTTGCCAAAGCCAAGGCGTGCCAGCGGCTGGTGCTCGTCGGCGACGAGAGCGCCGTGCCCGCATTGGCCGGGCTGTTGACCGACGAAAAGCTATCGGCCTACGCCCGCGAGGCGTTGGAAGGAATCCCCGGCCCGGCCTGCGACGCGGCATTGCGAGAAGCACTCTCGCGGCTTCAGGGCGAACGGCTGATCGGTGTGTTAGGTTCCATCGGCGCTCGTCGCGACATCGAAGCGATCGACGCGGTCGTGAAATTGCTCGGAAGCGCCGACGCGTCCACGGCGGCAGCGGCTGCTCGGGCGCTCGGGCATATCGGAACTCCCGCGACGGCCGATATCCTGCAAAAGGCTCTGTCTGACGCTACGCCGGAATCCGGCGCCTCGCTGGGCAAAGCCTGTTTGATTTGTGCGCTGAAACTCACCAAACAAGGCGAGACGGACAAGGCTGTGGCCCTGTGCGACGCTCTGCAAAACGCCGACCTTCCGCAACACATCAAATTGGCCGCGACCCTAAATGCGATTGCCGCATTGGGCGAAAAGGGTCTGCCCCGACTGGCCGAGTTGCTCGAATCGGAAGACGAATCGCAGTTCCGGGTCGCGTTGCACGTTGCTCGGCAGTTGGGCGACGACATCAATGCGTCGAGCGTTTTGGTCGCCCGTTTCAAGGGTCAACCGGCCTCGCGTCAAGCGTTGTTGCTCATTGCCTTGGGTGATCTTGGCGAGAAGTCATCGCTGCCGACCGTGTTGGAAGCCGCCAAGACGGCCGAGGGCGAGGCTCGTGTTCAGGCGATCCACACGCTGGCCCAGTTGGGAGACGCGACGGTCGTGCCCGTGCTGTTGGAAGCGGCCACAGAATCCGACGAGCAGATCGCCGGCGCGGCCCGAGCTACCCTTGCCGTATTGAAAAGTGACGAGATCAACGCCGCGATTACGAAGATGCTCGATAGCGACGATGCCAAAACACTTGGGCTGGCCATCGAGATGGCGGCCGGACGCAAGATCGC
>CAYYOX010000921.1:0-1831 GCA_964473065.1 uncultured Planctomycetaceae bacterium
CCGGCGACGCCAACCGCATGACGGACGCCGGCAACTATTCTTACACCCACGACCCAGAAGGCAACACGACGGCCCGGTTCATCGACGTCGACACCGACGGAACCCTTTCGGCCAACGACACGGACGTAACAGAATACGAGTGGGACCACCGCAACCGGTTAACGAACGTCAACGAATACGCTGATTACGCAGCGTATGTTGCGCAAACACCCAGCCAGACCGTTGAGTATACCTACGACTATATGAATCGGTGGGTGGCGCACACAGTCGACTTAGACGGCGACGGTCCCGCCGCCGCAACCAGCGAATACTTCGTCTACGACGGCGGCACGCCGGGCACGGCCGAGCAGCCGGACGTTGAAAGTGAGCCCGGCCAAATCGTGCTGCAATTGGACGAAACCGGCGCCCCAACCCATCGCTACCTCTGGGGCCAAGCAGTCGACCAAATCCTGGCCGACGAGATTGTTGACGATGGCGGCGCGGAAGACGTCCTCTGGCCGCTGACCGACCACCAAAACACGGTCCGGGACCTAGCCGTTTATGACGAGGTCTTGGACCAGACCACGATCGCCAACCATATCGCGTATGACGCCTTCGGCAACGTCCTTTCCGAGACCAATGCCGCGGTTGACCATCTGTTCGGTTACACGGGCCGGGCATTCGACGAAACCACGGGCTTGCAGAACAACCTGCATCGATGGTATGATGCGATTGTAGGCCGTTGGCTATCTGAAGACCCGATTGGCATAGAAGGAGGTGATGCAAACCTTTACCGATACGTCGACAATGAACCGATCAATGGGATCGACGCTAGCGGGTTAGCAAACACGACAGTTGAAACCGGCGTTAAAGGCATCAAATTCTTTATCGAGTGGTTTCCCGGACTTAATACCGGAGAGATCAAGATTATTACCAAGAAAGGCGGTGAGCTGGCAATCGGGAAGTACATAGTTGATCCGAAGACTGGGAAGGGCGTGATGCACATTGTTGCGCGACACGGGAACAAGATCGTTCCCGGAGTAGCAAAAAGCAGTCTCAAGAAGATCCTGCCCCAGCTTACTAAGCAACTTGACAAGATGGTTGTGAAGACTGGAGGGAAATGGACAGTGACACAGCTGGCGAAACCAGCAGCGACGGGTGGCCGGCTAGGGTTTGGAAGGGCCGCGGGAGCAGTGGCGAGCAGGTTCTTTGGCGCGGCGTTTGCCTTTTTCTCGCTCGAAAACACGAGCCAAGCAGCCGAAATCGAAATGCCTGATATTATATACCTTGATGGCAAAGACCTCGGGCTTTCAAAGGAAGACATCCAGAACCTCAAAGATGCAGCAGAGGAACATGGAACCCACTTTCCGGTTTGGGAGTGACAAAGCAGGGGGGGACTTGCGAGAAAGCTCCTTTAAGCCAATTGCCGGATTGGAAAAGAAGGGCATGACAGCCAGCAAATGGCTATTCTGAATTGTGCGATGATGTTCTGCAGCCGAACACCCCTTTAGCATGCCTAGGTTCACGGCGCATTGCGATAGAGAAAGGAATATACATGGCAACTCAACGGATTATCATTTCCAAGATCGGAGGTGAAGCGGGCATGACGATACTTCACCAGTTTCAGGAATGGAACTCTTTACGCTCCGCGGAACGGACACCTGGCGTATTGGACGCAGACCAATGGCCAATCGCAGCACATCGACAAATGGATGCTCTTGTGGATGCCTTGCGCACCCAAAGTGATACGCCACCTATTGTCTTCTTCAGCGAGTATGTTGACATGTGGTCTATGGGTGATCTTCTCGATCGCGGGGCAGACAAAGCAAATGCGCCTATCATCGAGAGGGCC
>CAYYOX010000921.1:1841-2487 GCA_964473065.1 uncultured Planctomycetaceae bacterium
ATCCGATGCTGTACTTGTTTTCATAAGAGAAGTGTTAGGGAGTTTGATCTGTGATTCAGAACTGGAAAGATCGTTGATAGGAATTCCAGAGTGGCTCAGGAATCTTGATGGGATGGATGTGGGCGTAGAATCAAAGAACATCAACGAGACGTAACTATCGTGGAACCAGATTGCCAGCTACACCAATCAGGCCGTCGACCAGATCCTGGCGGATGAGGTAGTCGACGACGGCGGCCCCGAAGACGTCCTCTGGCCGCTGACCGACCACCAAAACACGGTCCGCGACCTGGCCGTCTACGACGAGGTGCTCGACGAAACCACCATCGGCAACCACCTAGCCTACGACGCCTTCGGCAACGTCACCAGCGAGACCAATGCCGCCGTCGACCATCTCTTCGGCTACACGGGGCGTGCATTTGACGAAACC
Source organism: uncultured Planctomycetaceae bacterium (assembly GCA_964473065.1). Taxonomy (GTDB): domain Bacteria; phylum Planctomycetota; class Planctomycetia; order Pirellulales; family Thermoguttaceae; genus CAYYOX01. The sequence goes on from CAYYOX010000921.1 coordinate 2,269, forward strand.
ACGGGGTTGCAGAACAACCTGCATCGCTGGTATGATGCAAGCGTAGGGCGGTGGATGAGCGAGGATCCGGCGGGGTTCGTAGCGGGAGACACGAACCTTTCCCGCTACGTCGGAAATAATCCGACGATGGCTACAGATCCTAGTGGCTTGGCCGATGGTTGGAAATGGAACTGGCACCATCTCCTTCCGCAAGAAATATTTACCGACATGTTTCGGTCT
>CAYYOX010000922.1:0-2482 GCA_964473065.1 uncultured Planctomycetaceae bacterium
TGCCCGATAGTCCGGCGATTGATGCGGGGGATGATGCTTGGGCGGTGGATGCGGAGGGGAATCCGCTCTTGACCGACCTGGACGGGAAGCCGCGGATTAGTGGGCAGCGGGTGGATATGGGGGCGTATGAGTTTCTTTGGACGCTCTATTGGGATGAGGATGGGCCCGGGAGTTGGAGTGATCCGGCGCGGTGGGTTGATGTGGATGGCGGGCAGTTGACGTTCTTTCCTAATAACGCGGGCACCGCGGCAGTGGTTCGGGAGGATGTGGTTTCTGTGCCGAGTGATGCGGAGGTCTATTCGCTGAGTGTCGAGAGTGGGCAGGTTCGGGTGGAGGTTGGGCAGACGCTTGCGATTGCCGGGGAACTCGCTGTGCCGGATGTTTCGCTGGCGGGTAGTGAGGCGTTGATTGTCGGGGAGGGGAGTGTGGCGTTGGGGGTCGGGAGTTCGCTTTCGCTGGCGGCAGGTGACTTTCTTGGGGATTTTAGTCAGCGAGAATGGGGTGATTGTACGCGGTCGATCATCACGGTCGGCGGCGGCGTGTCGGGCATGTTTGACGTCGGGCCAGCGGCCGGGACGCATCTTGGGTTTGGCGTGTTTGCGACCGACCTTGGGGCCAACCTCCAGCCGGTCAGTTATGCGGTCGACGCGGTGCTGGTCGATCTGTTTCAGGCTGCGCCGGGCGATACGGATGGGAATCGGAAGGTCGAAGGGTGGGATATTCTTAGTATCCTCCAGGCCGGGCTGTTTGGCGACGGCGTAACGGCCGAGGCCGTTTGGGGCAATGGGGATTTCAATGCCGACCACAAGGTTTCCGGCGAGGACATCTTGGCCCTATTGCAGACCGGACTGTTTGGCGACGGGACTTATGGCGGGGAGCTTTGCGATCCGCCGGTCAAGAGTGCGTCGGTCAAGACAGATTGGATCGGGCAGTTCGAGGCCGTCCGGCACGGCAAGCCGGCGCGGCACAGTCGGCCGCAGCGGGCCGTGGATGAAGCGTTGGCGACGATGGGGTTTTGAACGCAGTGGGCAGTAGGCAGTTGGGGCAACATGAGCGAGACAACTGCCTCCTGATTTGTTCGAGTAGAGGGGATAATTGGGGTGCGGCTTGGATGGCTTGTCAGGTACTGAATTGGGTGGTAAACTTGGTGGCTTGACTTCGGCAAGGTATCTGCTGAGCGACCCCAAGGCATTACCCCAAAGGCCATAGTGGTGCAGTTTACGCTTCCGTGCCCATTGTCCATTGGCATGTGCAAAGAGAGGAAAATCAGGTGTCGGCTTGTTTGGTTTCGCGGGATCAGTTCCGGGCGCCACGCCGACACCCATTTCACAACAGCGGGCGTAGTGTCGGATGCAAGTCTTCAGCACACCCGGCATTATTATCCATAACCCCTTTGGTATCAAGTACTTAAAACGACGGCGGCGTAGCTCAGTTGGTTAGAGCAGCGGAATCATAATTGAAACGGGCAGCCGGCCAATTCTCCCCAAAACCCTATGTTTTAAGGGGTTTTCTTCACTTTTCGGCCTTCTCCGAAAGCCTGTACAAACCGGTGTAAATCGCCCGCAACGGGTGTAGCTAGTTCCTGTTGATAAATTCGGAAAACCGGGCTATCGAGTCGTATAACGAGCGCGTGGAAGCTCACCTGGTATTATCAAAAAGAAACGCATCGCTATCCTATTGAAAACACCACTAATCAAGGAGGACAACGATGCGTTTGAAAGCTGAAGCGGTTCTGGAGTTCGGATTGGATGACGACCAACGCCAGAACAAGATTGTACGCGAGTATCGCCAAGAATACAAGGTGATCGGAGAAATCCTGGACAAGCAGACGAAAGTTCTCGAAATGGCTCACGCCGATCTGGCGAAACTCAGCAAGGGGACCTCGCGGCGGGGACGCACGGCGGATTTCACCAGCGAGAACCTCTTCCGTGCGATCGTCGTCATGCAGCGTGAAGGGCTCGACTATCGCGAGGCGTCGGTCCGGATTGCCGAAAGTGACACGCTGCAGAACTTCTGTCGGCTGATCAAGAAGCGATCGATCGATTTCACTCTGTTAAACAAGGCCTATGGCGCACTCCAGCCCGAGACCTGGGAGATGATGAACCACGTGTTGGGGCTGGAAGCCGCGAAGAACGAGGAGATTTCCCTCGAACATATTCGGACCGACACCACGGTCACCCAGTGCAATATCCACTGGCCGAACGACTCGAGTCTGCTGTGGGACGTGTACTGCGTCATCGCCCGGGAGATGTCGCGTGGCAGGCATCACCGATTACGTCGTGCTGGAGGAAAACCGCGGCGACAAAGCCTTGTTGCCGCTGGTGCTTGAGCGCCATGAGCAAAAGTACGGGCGGCGTCCGGAATCGATCGCCGCCGACATGGGCTTCTGCCCGGACGCCGAGACGTACGAAGAGCTGGAGGAGCAGATCGATTACCTGGGCGTGCCCCGCCGGACCCGTGATTTCGGCGACGCGATGATGGG
>CAYYOX010000923.1:0-2480 GCA_964473065.1 uncultured Planctomycetaceae bacterium
CTGAGGTTTTTGTAGGAGGCGACTCCAGTCGCCGATTTCGCGTAAAGTGAGCAGTCATCTAGACAAAGGGAAAATCGGCGACTGGAGTCGCCTCCTACAGAACACGCATGTTTTGTACGTACTGCGTATATTCCCACGATGGCTGAAGCGTTTTTCCCTTTTCTTCTTTTCCCTTTTTTCCTCCTGCCTTGCCAACACCCGACTAGCCGACCATGCCGCATTCATGGTATAAGCATCCTGTGCCCTGAAAAATCGAACCACGCCGCGACCATGTCCGAGAACTTCCCCAACAATCGCGAACCGACGCCCGAGCAGGTCCGGCATTGGCTGGGTGAGACGGCCTGTCGCCGATTGGGGATCTATCCCGTGCCCGAGGGCTTGAAACTTTCGGTCGTCATCCCCACGTACAACGAAGAGCAGACCGTCGCCGAGTTGATCCGTCGGGTGCGTGCCGTGCGGATTCCCAAGGAGATCATCGTTGTGGACGATTGCAGCACGGACGGCACCCGCGACGTGCTGGCTGAGCTCGACGGCGACGACCTGCGCGTGTTCCATCACGAGCGCAACCAGGGCAAGGGCGCGGCGTTGCGTACCGGTTTTGCACAGGTGACCGGCCAAATCGTGATCGTCCAGGACGCCGACCTGGAATACGACCCGGCCCAATACGGCCAATTGATCCAGCCGATCGTCGAGGGCGTGGCCGACGTAGTTTACGGCTCGCGGTTCCTGACCGTCGGACCGCATCGCGTGCTCTACTATTGGCACCGCATAGCCAACCGCTTGCTGACCACCATGTCGAACATGTTCACCGACCTGAACCTGACCGACATGGAGACCTGCTACAAGGTCTTCCGCCGCGAGGTGATCGAGGACATCCTGCCGACGCTGAAAGAAGACCGCTTCGGCATCGACCCCGAGCTGACGGCCAAGGTCGCCCGCCGCGACTACCGCATCTACGAACTGGGTATCACCTACTTCGGCCGCACCTACGAACAAGGCAAGAAGATCGGCCTACGCGACGCCATGACCGTCTTCTGGTGCATACTACGTTACTGGATAAGGGATTAAACCGCCAACCATGCTCCGCTTCCTCACCCCCAACCTCCGCATTGACCGCGTTGAAGAACTCTCGCTTGGGCAACTGCGCGAGCTACAACTCGACGCTCTGCTTCTGGACGTCGACTGTACTTTGAAACGCTATCACCAGGAAGATGTCACGCCAGAAGTGGCCGCCTGGCTTGCGGAACTTCGTGGGGCCGGTATTGGGCTGTGCCTGCTGTCCAACGGCATGGGCCCGCGGATCGAGCGGTTTGCCGAGAAGCTCGATCTGCCGTTTAAGGCCCAGGCGCTCAAGCCGTTGCCGTTCGGTTGTAAGGCGGCCGTGCGGAAGATGGGCTTCGACCTCGGTCGGACCGCCATGGTGGGCGACCAACTGTTCGCCGACGTGATGGCCGGTCGGCTGGCCGGACTGAAGAGCATCCTTGTCAATCCGCTGTCCCCCGAGGACGAACCCTGGTTCACCCGAGCCAAACGACCGTTGGAGCGGCTGCTGCTGGGCATGCAAAAAGGCCGCCCGGGCACACACGCCTGACGTATCACAGCACCGTGACTTGTCCCCAGTTTTCGAGTCAGGCGGCGCGTGCCGGCGGCTTGATGACTTCGGGGGCCGGCAAGGGGATTTCCCCGGCTCGGGCTAAGAAATGGGGAACGAACGCCGACAAGCAAGATGTCAGGGAATCCGACCGCAACGGTTCGTTTCCGAAAGCGTTTCCTCCGCTGGCCCGAAGTTCGCAGACTCCCCTTTCGCGATCTCGCCATGCCACGGTCGTCGACCAACCGTGGTTCTCGTCGAGCTCGATGTTCGTGTCGTTCCAAGTGTGTCGGCGCGGTCCGACGCCGGTTTGCACGAGCGTCAGTTCCAGTCGGCTAACGTCGTGCGATTGAATCGCGTCGACGAGTATGTCCCACGCCTGCTGGAAGTCAAGCTCGGCCAATTCGTCCGGTCCGGGCAGCTCGTGCCGCGGCGCGGTATCGTCCAGCCGCTGAGCAAAAGCCGCCATTTTGCGTACGGCGCCGTTGATAACCATGGCCGCCTCGTGATGGCCGAAGACGCGTAATCGGATCATCAAGATGACCAGCGTCAGGGCCGTAATCCAGGCCAGCGCATCGCTGCGGAAGATCGTGGCGATCGTGGCGGCGGCCCCGGTTACCAGACAAAAAGCACCGATAATGCACAATGCTTGCCACTGCGAGAGACCGCGGTCCAGCAAGCGGTGATGCACGTGTTGTCGATCGGCCGCATCGAATTTCCGCCCGCTGAGCTTGCGACGCACCACAGCCAGGGTCATATCGAACATGGGCAGGCTCAGCAGGACGGCTGGACCCGTGATCGCCAGCGTGGTGGTGGTCTTCATCGCGCCCTGGATTCCCAGCACGCCGAGAACCACCCCGATGACCATGCTCCCCCGATCACCCAGGCA
>CAYYOX010000924.1:0-2479 GCA_964473065.1 uncultured Planctomycetaceae bacterium
CACTACGTCTGCAAACGGAGCAAGCCGCCCCGGCGGTCAAGGCATTGACCAGTTGGAACCCCATCGTCCCGCCGGCGAAGCGCGACTACCTGCAATCGTTCCGCCGCCCGGAGATGAAGGGCCATCCGCCGGGAAACCCGTGATTCGCGATTCACCAGTCCGGTGGCAGGTCGAAATAGCCGCCGAAGAAGACCCGGTTGTCGGCGTCGCGAAACGCGCGAAGTTTGAATTACAACCTTGAGTATGTTGCAAACTGAATTGGAAATTTAAGAGCCGGGTATTTGGTCTTGGGTGTGTTGCCCAACACTTAAGAATACCCTGAACGGTTACAAACTAAGAAATGAGGATTATTATGAAACGTCTATTATTAGCTTTGGTCATCACGTGCCTGCTTTTGCCTTCAAATGTTCTTGCTGAGGATACTCAAACAGACTCGGTGCTTCAAACTCCGCCGGATGCGATGAAAACATGGAAAGATATGCGATTCGGCATGTTCATCTGCTGGGGGCCGGTATCGCTTACCGGCCATGAGATCGCCTGGTCACGCGGGAAGGAGACTCCGATTGAAGAATTTGACAATCTCTACAAGAAGTTCAAAGGCGAGAATTTCAATGCCGAAGAGTGGGTCAAGGTCGCCAAGGAGATGGGCGCCAAGTATCTTGTTTTTGTGACCAAGTGTCATGACGGCTTCAGTCTCTGGGATACGAAAGAATCAGATTACAATGTGATGAATTCTCCATTAGGGCGCGATGTGACAAAGGAGGTGGCAGACGCCTGTAAGAAAGAAGGTATCGCATTCTTCCCTTATCTTTCTACCTGTGACTGGTATCATCCCGACTTTCCTGGGTCTGGAGTTGCCGGCTCGATCCTGCGAAAAGAGCATAACCTTGATCGCTATACCGATTTTCTGGAAGCCCAGAGCAAAGAGCTAATCACGAATTACGGCCCTTTACTTGGAATATGGTACGATATTCCACAGTATTTTGATAAAGCTCGCGGCGAGCGGGTAATTCGTTATGTACGCGGGCTTCAACCGAGCCTGATTGTCAACAACCGTACAGGTGCGGCGGGTGACTTTGATACCTGGGAACAGCATGTTGGACGGTTTAATCGCAATCACCCCTGGGAAAGTTGTATTACGCTCGGTACTCAATGGACATGGAAGCCGAACGACCATTTGAAGTCATGGGAGGAAGCCGTCCAGATGCTTGTCGTTTGCGCGTCCGGAGACGGAAACCTGTTGTTGAACACGAATCCCATGCCGGATGGACCTATTGAGCCGCGCCAGGTTGAAACCTTTAAGAAAATCGGAAAATGGACGAAAAAGTATGGCAAGTCCATTTACGAAACACGCGGCGGGCCTTTTATTGCACCTAATATGAACGTTCGTGGGTTTAACTCTGCACTGAACAGTTTCAATCTTCCCGGCGGTCGCTGGTGGGGTGGATCGACCCATAAGGGCAATACAGTTTATCTGCATATCCTGCGCTGGCCGTCAGATACGATCCTTCTTCCTGATATAGGATCTAAAGTTGTATCTCATAAGGTCCTGACAGGTGGTAAAGCGACTGTAAATCAGATTGACGATTATATTGAAGTCTCTGTGCCTGAAGAGAGTAGGGACGAGCTGGATACAATCGTACAGATAACATTCGATAAACCGATTGGCGATGTGACTCCCGTTTCCACAGGCAAACCATCACTTGCGAAAGGCTGCAAGGCCACCTCGTCCGGTGACTGGGACCCCAATTATACCGCAGATTTGGCATTTGACGATAACCCGTCAACGCGTTGGGGCGCTTCTAAAAATAGCAAGGACGGATGGCTCGCAGTCGATCTGGGTAAACGGGAGACATTTAGTCAGGTTTGGATTCGCGAATATGCTAGTCACATCCAGAAGTTCGAACTGCAGATAAAGAATGATGGTCAGTGGCAAACCATCCATAAGGGCACGACGATCGGTCAAAATTATTCGGCGACCTTCAAACCGGTTACCGCTCAACATGTACGGCTGATCATTCTCGAAGCGATCAATGTTCCGACGATCTGGGAAGTGGAGTTGTTTAAGGAGTAAGGGGAGAGAGCGGAGGTATGTATGACAAGTAAGGAACGAGTATTAGCTTCATTTGCGCATAAAGAGCCGGATATGGTTCCGCGCTGGTGTGGTGCATCCGATGAATTCTGGGTTGTCAATCATAAGTCCTTGGGCAAACGGCCCGCTTCTGTGGGGAGTTGACCGGAAGGTGCCGGGGCCCTTATACTACTGCCTGCGGGCTGGATTTCTGGCAGATCTCTTGGCGGTCATTTGAATTCAGCCGGGGCAGTCGCAGCAAACCGGGGTGGTTCCGTAGCTGCTATCCTGAACGGGCCATCACAAAATCAACACAGAACGCGCGCCGGCAACATTCCGAGTGTGCCGAGGTAAGAGGTCAACCACGATGAGCATTACAAGAATCCTCCTCGCCCTTGCCGTGGCTGT
>CAYYOX010000925.1:0-2474 GCA_964473065.1 uncultured Planctomycetaceae bacterium
TGCAAAACCAGGAACCCATTTGCGCCGGCCTGATCGCCGGCGGCGCGCTGATGGGGATCGTCGCGATTTTGCTGGAAAACTTCGTGATCAAATAACCGTCCGGTATCAGCTCTGTGGCTGCAAGTTCAAAACGACACCTACTACCCCCGGATAACATCCACACCGGGCACTCGGCATTGTTGCCGACCAAACAAAGTAGCCTGTCCCTCTTTAATTCCCAACCATGGCCAGAAGAGCAAGAGCATCGATCGGTGGATTGTGTTACCACGAACCAAACAACGCAGCCTATCCCTCTTTAATATCCCAGTCAAACTGTAAGCGGAAAATGGAAAAGACACACACCTGACTCCCCCCCCAAGGATTCCTCTGACATTCGCATCGAGATCAAGAGTGGATGCGTGCTTCCTCTCTATGATAGAGGCCATGTCCGCTCACTCTTGGCTTATCAAAAACTTGATGCATTCCTGTTTGCGTTCGGGGGTAAGGAAATCCTTGTGGCCGAAAATCAGGAAATACGTTGGAGGATTCTCCCTTTTCTCCCCAAAGATTTTCGTATATGGAATTGGCTTTCCACGTACCTCGACGAACAACTGGTTCTTCTCAATAGCCACCTTCTTGATTGGTGCCTTGAGGCAAATAAACGTATCGGAAGGGAACTCGTGAAGCCTGCAAAACTTGGAGAGGATTTCGTCTCGGTGTGTGTAGATTCTCGTACGCACCTCGTCAGACTTATGCTCGAAGATCTCCTCGTATTCTGCGAAGGTCTTCCACAACGGGGCCCTGCAATGCTGACGAAAAAGGTACTCGGCTGCTTCTGGTATGTTGTCTGAATACCGTTTCAAAAGGCAGGCAACGTCTCCGTCGGTTGGCAGATACCAACGAATACCGCCAATGTCATCGGCCTTACGGAAACTCTTCATCGAGAACAGGCCTCGTATGAACTCTTCCGCCTCCTCCTCCCTGTCTGCCAGCACGCGGCCTAGGCCCAGAACAGACCGCTTGATCAACTCTGCATCGTAGAGCACCTTGTGATGACAGTAAATCCACTGGTGAAGGTAGTTCCTGGCGTCGACCGTGCTTTGCAGGACACTCAGGGCCGAACTCCCGAAAACCAGGCGTGGAACATCGCCGCCAACACGCGTCAGGACTAGTGATCCGAGGAGTCTCTCGATATCAATGCTGGCGTTATCGACACCGGACGCCCATGTATCTCGCACAATGTAGTCAAGTTTGTCGACGTCTATGGCTTCCCCGTTCAACAACTGAATCAAACAGTTTTCAAATCTCTCTTCATTGGTCAGAGTTGCGTCAGACCTGGTATGGGTATGATGGATACACCCCAGTATCATACGTGCCACAAGACACGGGTCGCACTTGTATTCGTCAGCGAGTTTGTCCTTGAATTCAGACAACACCAGAATGGCGCTCGTTTTCTCGTGTGGAGCAGGACTGCAATCCTGAAGGTCCTCGGTGAATTCGGTGCAACCGGCAAGTTCCGAGAGTTCATCGTCGAGCGAGCCTGCTTTGGCGTATTGATCTTCAAGAGTATGCGAGAACGGCGCATGCCCACAGTCATGCAAGAGGCAGGCGAGGTGAAACGTTTGTTCGTAGCGATCCCACTGCTCGGACGAAATGCTTAGCTGTCTTGCAACTTCCGGTCGTCGATCGGTGTTTGTTTTCAAGTGAGCGAACGCCATCTTGCCGAGGTGGTACACGCCAAGAGAGTGAATAAACCTGTCGTGGTGAGCCGAGGGATACAGAACTCGCATCGACGTCTGTTCAATGTACCTAAGACGCTGGAAAATCGGCGTGTCGATAAAGTCCGTGCAGATGGCCGCGGGAACCGAAATGTAACCATGCACAGAGTCACGGAAGAGTTTGTCTTTCTTCGACGTCATCCCCCCCCCGACTAGTCAAAGCAAGCGAAGTATTCGGTTCTGATTCCTTGCGGGATCTCTTCATGGAAGAAGAGCTGCAGGTACGCATCGTCAAACCATCTCTCAGAAGAGGGAGTTCGAACGATCGTAATCGGATCCTGACGCTCGAACATCGCAGAGTAGTCTTCGAGAGCGGCACTCAGTGAGTAGTGAGACACATTAACGCTAATAGACGGGATACGTTCCTGAATCCGCTTGGCGAGAGAATTCAACTCGGCGATCGTAATCTGCGCTCGGTGCCTAAGAGCATTGGCGAGAACCTGCCTGGAGTCAATCACATAACACATTAGATCATCCTGATTGCTTGCGGTTTACGTAATTGGCGCACACGAAAGCATCTAGTTCATCGAACTTCCGGAAGGTGGCACTATAACATATTCGGCTCTTCCGTTTCTAGGTGCAAACCGCCGGAAACCTGCGAGCCAGCGTGACCGGCTGGGGACCACCCCCGGTGACTACTGCTAGCTTGAGCAGAAGAATCGGCGTTGTCAACGGGCTGAAAGCCCGCAAAGGCCGGATTTCTTGGCATATTTCGGC
>CAYYOX010000926.1:0-905 GCA_964473065.1 uncultured Planctomycetaceae bacterium
GAGAGCACCTTCACGATGTCGAAGGGGCGCATATTCAAATGCGGTTCGACGGCGTTCGGGAGTGGGTTCGCGCCGACGCGGCCTGGGCTCATGCGGCCGACTTATTGCCCCAAGAGCGCGTGGTGATCCGCGGTGAGGCGAAGTGCGTCGAGGGCAACGCCATTTTGGGCCTCGCTTTCGACTTCAACGACCGGCAACGCGGCGTCGACGGCTGGTGGCGCGGTTGGTCGACCGTGTTGGCCTCGAAGGCCATCCCCCAGGACGACGCCTGGCATCAGTTCGAACTGGCCGCCGATGTGCCCGCGTTGGACCGTGAAAACACTTGGGCCCGACCGATCCTGGGCATGGACGAATCGTTCGACAAGCCGAAGGGTACTGCGCTATTGCGGCAAGTCGAGGTCCTCGTGCCGAACACGCCCGCAAGGGCCGAATTTCTTGCCAAGCTCGGGCGTCAACCGGTTCGGCCGCCCCAATTCGACGACGCGATCTACCGCCGCGACGACCTGAAGTGGATGACGCGGAACTTCGTCTGCGGGTTCCTCTTCATGTACGATCGGACGTTCTGGGATCCCGAGCGTCGCGAGTACCGCGTCGAGGCACTCTGCCAAGAGGCGCGGCGCGAGTTCGGCGGCTACGATTCGGTCGTCCTGTGGCACGATTACCCGAGAATCGGCGCCGACGATCGCAACCAGTTCGACTTCTTCCGCCACATGCCGGGCGGACTGGACGGGCTGCGCGAGGACGTCCGCCGGTTTCAACGCCAAGGCGGGAAGCACTTCATCCCCTATATGCCTTGTGACACAGGCAAGCGCCGCGACAAGGTCTCCGAAGACCGAGCCGTAAGCCCAAAAATAGCCTCAATTGAACCCGACGCAGTAATCATCGAGCCTCTACTACAGTCGCCA
>CAYYOX010000926.1:915-2474 GCA_964473065.1 uncultured Planctomycetaceae bacterium
GAGCCAAATCATCGGCGCGATTGAAGCCGACGGCGTATTCCTGGACACGCTGCTGCAATCGCCACCCTCGCTACGGCGGATGGTCGACGCCGCAAGGACCGGCGTGGCCTTTGCGCCCGAGGGGCACCCGCAGATCGCCGAGATGGAAAACTGCAGCGGCTCGTGGGGTCAGGGGCTGCAACCGTTCCCCGGCATCGGCGTGTTGCATCTGAAATGGATCGAGCCGCGTCACATGCAGCACCAGATCAACCGCTGGGACAAGTCGCACCAGAACGAACTGGCAGCCGCCTGGGTCAACGGCAGCGGGATCCTGGTCTGGGAGAACATTTTTGCCAGCCTCAACCCGTGGAACGCCGAAGATCGGTCCACGCTCCGGCGGATGGCGCCCGTGCTGCGGCACTATGCCCCGCTTCTGAGCGAAGGTGAGTGGCTGCCCTGCTTCCCCATGGCGCAAAAAGGTATCGTAGCCTCCTGCTGGAAAGACGAAAAGGTTCGCTTGTGGACGATCGTCAAAACGGACGAATCGGCAGTGGATCTTGCCGTGCTGGAAGTCGAGGACCAAGGGCAGAAGTTCTTCGACCTCTGGCAAGGCGAGCGGCTGACGCCAAAGCGCTTCGGCGGAAAGGCTCGGCTGGAGATTCCTCTGAAGCGGTTCGCGGCGGTGGTCGCCTTAGACGACGAATTGGCCGACGAGTCTTTTCTGGGGTTCGTGGAGAAACAGCACAGGGAAGCGGCGCGTCCCTTGCCGGAAGTCGACCCGCATGTCCGGATCCTCGACGTAACCGAGCCCAAGGCCCCGCCGACTTTGCGGCAAGGATCGCCCGTGGGCGAGGGAATGTTGTCGGTCATCGGCGGCAAGCACGAGTTTGCGGTGCGGCACATGCGGCGAGAATGCGGCTGCTATCCCGACCCGGGCACGCCGCCGGATCGCCACTACGACTTCCTCAAAGGCGTTCCCCACCACGAGACGCTGGAGCACCGCGTAACCGCCACGGTCGGCTCGTGTGCGATCGACCCGCGACCGGTGACCAACGCCCGGTTCGAGGCCTTTTTGAAGGCGACCGGCTACGAGCCCAGTTGTCCGGACCGGTTTCTGCATCACTGGGACGGCGAAACGTACTCTGCGGCACTCCGTGACGAGCCGGTCGTCTATGTCGACCTGGACGACGCCCGAGCCTACGCCGCTTGGGCCGGCCGACGGTTGCCGACCGAATGGGAGTGGCAATTGGCCGCCGGGCAGCACGGCAAGGCCTTCCAGCGCGACAAGATCCACGAATGGACCGAGAGCCAACGCGACGACGGGCATGTCCGCTTCGTGATGCTCCGCGGCGGCTGTGAATATAAGGCCGAAGGTTCTCTCTGGTATTTCCCCGGCGGGCCGCAACCGATCGAGAGCCACGCGAAGTTCCTGCTGTTGTACCCCGGCTTGGACCGTTGCAGCACGATCGGGTTCCGTTGTGTGACGCCGGCCGGACCGGAGTAATACGAACAGCTACTGTTTAGCCCGAACTTGTAGCTGATTTCCGGGGTGGCGTTGCGGTATCTCCTTTGGCCATAAG
>CAYYOX010000927.1:0-2470 GCA_964473065.1 uncultured Planctomycetaceae bacterium
AGTTTAGGGTGTCCGGGAATTCCAGTTTGTAGGAGTCGCCTCCTGTCGCCGATTCGCGATTCCGCTGCATTGGTCGGCGACGGGAGTCAGTTCTGGTCGGCGACTACAAGGGGATCATTGGTCATTCGGGCGGGGTGATTTTGAACTGCTCGCGGAAGGCCGTTTTGAAGTCGTATACGTCCTCGAAATCCTCGCGGCAGTCGCTGGGTGTTTTGCGCATCTGGCCGATCCGGATTAGGTTGAACACGATCTCGCCGAAATCGCCCGTGTTGTGGATCCCCCAACTGTTCAGCACGGTCTGGGCCATGTACCCGTATTGCTCCAGGGCGAATCGGCGAATGGCTTCGCAGAGTTCCTGACCGCTGACATGTTTTTCGGGGGTTTCTTCCTCGGCCGAAGGTTCCGGCTCATCGCTCGGGTCGCTATAACTTTCGTTACCCATGTCCAACACGTTCTGCGCAAAGCCGAGCGCTTCGAACACGAACACGTAGGCGTCGAACGTGTAGCGCGAGTCTTCCTCGAGCAGTTTGACTATCGGATGCGAAGGGTCGATCATGGCGGTAGGGGTTAGGTTTTGGGGGATTCTATTTTTTCTTCGGTAGTGGGCTCTTGGTCGCGTGGCTTGGGCTTGCAATCGGCCGCATCGACGTGCACTCGGCGATGGTCCTCCGTGGTGACCAGCAGTTGCTGGGTGAGGACCTCGTGTCCGATCACTTTGGCGGGCCCCTCGGGCGTGTCGACCATGGCGCCGATCGACGGCAGTTCCTTGCGGATCGTTTCGTACGTTTCGTATTCGTATCGCAAACAGCACTTCAGACGTCCGCATCGGCCCGAGATCTTGGTCGGATCGAGCGTGGCCTTTTGGAGCTTGGCCATTTTCATCGACACGGGCGGCATCTGGGCCAGGTGGGTGTTGCAGCAGACGGACTTGCCGCAGTCGCCGAAATCGGCCAGCATCTTGGCCTCGTCGCGAACGCCGATCTGGCGCATTTCGATGCGGGTTTGAAACTCGCTGGCCAGCTTGCGAACCAACTCGCGGAAGTCGACCCGACTCTCGGCCAGATAGTAGACCACCACGCGTTCGCCGCCGAAGATGTGTTCGATGTCGACCAACTGCATGGCCAGTTCCATCTTCTTGATGTTTTCTTCGCAGACTCCCATTTCTCGATGGGCCTGCTCGGCGATCCGCTGGACCTCGTTGGCGTCGTTGGCGGTCATTCGGCGGAGAATCTGCCCCTCGGCGGGATCTTGCAGCTTTTTCAGTACCTCATCGTTGCTCTCGCAGAGCACCTCGCCGACCTCCAGGCCCCGATCGGTCCGCACGATGACCTTCGTGGTCCGGGGGAAAGGGTCCGAACCGTTGGTCGAGAAGACGCCGAGGAATCGCATGACTCCGTATCGAACGATAAAGTTGGGCATGAGCGCAAGCCGCTGAAGGCAAACTGATCAGAAGACAACACTGTAGTATATCGTTTCACTGCTGGGACGGAAAGGCAGCTATCGGGCACTCTTATGGGGGGCTACTGAAGGCCGCTCGTCTTGGAAATACATAGATGGGTCGAGCAGCGAAGACCCACGCGAAAGATCGTTGTAGTCCAATGAATATCGAATATCGAACAAGGAATATCGAAGGAAGAAGGTAGCACGCACGGAATAACACTTCGATATTCGATATTCCTTGTTCGATATTCGATATTCAGCAAAGTGCTCCCAAAAGAAGCGTCTCACACACTCCCGCGTGGGTCTTCGCTGCTCGACCCACCCTACTTCTACTTCAGATAATCCACTTCCAACTGATACGGGATTCCGCGTAGCGCCATCGGGTCGATGTTCAACTTGCCGCCGACATGGATCACGCGGCTCGTGTAGCGGGTCATCAGGTCGCCGACCAAGGTGACCTCGACCATTTCGGTCGGCTTGGGGTCGGTCGTGCAGAAGGGGCAGTCGGGGATGGCCGGGCAGAGGATGAACGTCTTCAGCCGGATCTGTCGGCGGCCCGGTTGCATGTAGCCCTTGACGAACACCTTCTTCCCCTGCAACTCGTAGGCCGACTCGGGAATCTTCTCGCCCGGGTTCGGCTGGAGGTCTTCGTACGTGACGCGAGTATAGCCGAAGGGCACCTCGCTCACCCGAGCGAACATCAACCAGCCGCAGCCGAAGATCCACAGCCCGATCGAGACGCTCAGCCCGGCAATGGCGACCGACCGGCCGGTCCGTTCTTCGGGCGCCAGTCGGATTTCCCGCAGGCCGAGCCAACCCAGCACGATTCCCGCCAGCGGAATAATCCCCAACATCCAGTGCAGAGCGGTGACAATCGACAGCACGCCCAAGGCCAGGCTCCCCACGGCCAGACCGCTGATCGCCCGATAGCGACCGGCGGCAGATTTCGCAGTTTGAGTAACTCGGCTCATGGAACTTCGTGGGGCGTGATGTTCTTACAACGTTTAGCGGCCGTCGGCACGACGGCCCA
>CAYYOX010000928.1:0-1458 GCA_964473065.1 uncultured Planctomycetaceae bacterium
TTCAGCGCCGATTTCCCCCCGCCCCCGGTCCGTTTTGGACGCCTATCTCCAGCTGTTCTCGTAACAATGCGATTGCGTCCACAATCTCATCACGATAGCTGATTTCTCCCGGGATCGTGTTCGCTCGCATTTTGCACGCGCTCAAATCCCAGCCGTATTCTTCCAGCACGTACGGCATCAGCTTTCCGTCTTGAAAACGGGCCCGATAGACGGTTCTCTGCTCGTCGCTTTCACGCGTGGGAACCCGTTCACCGTCATCCCAATTTAGAATGCCACGGGAATATCCTCCCCCAAAGTTGATCGTATTGAAATCTGCGAGATCCCTGGACGCCGCACTCTTTCCAAATACCTCATTCTCCGCGTCAAAAAATACTTCCGGAGCTTCCAACGGTTCCTCTCCGTAAACCGCCTCGACAAGATCTCTGGCTCTCTCGGGTAACACGATCCGTTTTTCCCTCTTCAGAATCTCCTTGGTCCGCCAAAGCTGCGCAGTGTCCGGATAGACAAAGCTTGCCGCAGGGAAATACTCGCGAAACCAACCGGCCGACGGGATGTTGGGATCCGGCGGAGCGTGAACATAGAAAACTGGCGACTGCCGACTCGCTTCTGCCAAACGAGGCACACGATTACCCGCGGCGTCGCGGAGATGTCGATGAAGCCGGCCAGCTCGCTGGATCATCAGGTCAATCGGTGCCAGATCACTGATTAGCACATCGAAGTCGAGATCCAGGGATTGCTCAACCACCTGGCTCGCAATGAGCACTTGCCCCGACCGTTCTTCCCCCGTTGAATCCTTGCCGTAGGTCCTGGTGACGCGCTGTTCGATTTCGAGCCTGTCAGCGAGTGTGAAGCGACTGTGAAAGACCGTACCCAAAGCCGGCCGAGGAAGGTGGCGCTGCTGAATAGAGGCCGACGCTCTCGAAAGCCCGTCGGGCTGTCCGTTGGCATTCAGCGTAATACTCCGCGAGGGGACGCCGTTCGTCGTGAAAGGAGAACAATTCGCCAGATGCAATCCAATCGGAAAGCGATATCGCTCCGGCTAGCTGCCACGATCGCGTCTTCAGATGCGCAAGAGCCAGCCTTCTTTGCTGTTTTGGGAGTCCAGCCCATCGCGCGATTGCGATGAGAGACTCTTCAGGCAAGAGTATAGGCAGAAGGTCATCCATATACCTTTGTGCCGATTCCCAGTCCGATTCGCAAAAGCATGAGTCAAATTGCGAGCCATCCGGCTTTGGGGGAAGACCATGGTGCCCAAAGGCGATTCGTGCAAATACGTCAAGCAAGCCTTTGATGTGATTGTTCTCTTTATCCGCCAATGATAATCGCTTTTGCAAATGCCCCATTAGATGGTCACATAGAACAAGGTCCCACAGTATCCATCACAGTTGGTCATGTCGTTCTTCTTGCGCTCGAGATTCTGCAATTCCCGTAATAGGTCTGGGCGTACGTTCGTGAATG
>CAYYOX010000928.1:1468-2464 GCA_964473065.1 uncultured Planctomycetaceae bacterium
TCCGCCAATGATAATCGCTTTTGCAAATGCCCCATTAGATGGTCACATAGAACACGGTCCCACAGTATCCATCCCAGTTGGTCATGGCGTATGTCGGGCTTCTTCTTGCTCTCGCGATTCTGCAATTCCCGTAATAGGTCGGGGCGTAGGTTCTGGAAGGTTATTGAAAACTTGCCTACGTCGTGCAAGGCGGTGAAAAGGAGCAAGGTGCCTTGCAAGGTGTCATACGGAAGCTTCGCATCACTTGCCAGTGATCGCGCTAATGGCCTATGGCGACCGAGCCACTCCTGCGCAACCGAACAGGCGTCTAAGCCATGGTAGGCCAGGAGGTGATATTCCTTCTCCTCGGTCTTGCCCCAGAACTTGTAGTACATCAGCAGTTCAACACTCCCTGAACTGGTTCAGTGACTTTCGCTGACTCTTTAGCCGGTGGACGTACCTGATCCGCCAAAACGTATCCAGGTCACGGCGAATCGTCTTGTCGCTGACGCCCATCTCCTGGGCCATCTCTTTGACCGTGGCCCCATGGCGGCGCGCGCAGAGGGTGCGAAGCAGAATCCATTGTCGAACGAGTGGGGATTCTTCGGCCATCACGGGTTCCAGTCTTCTGATGTAACACCGGCCAACAAGTCGAGCATAACCAATTGGGGTGGGTTTACAATAGACCGGTGGCACTGTCTTGGCGAATTCAATGTGATCCATAGCCATTTCCGATATGTCCCAGTATTCTGACTGGTAATCTAGGAACAATTCCCCAGTTTTTCGGGTTATCAAGACTCTGTGAAGGCCGAAAGGTGGCACACTTGGCCGGAGAACAGCGAGGTGGCTCCGGCGGCCATTCCTGCCGGCCATCCCGAGAATACCAGATCGCTTGGACAGATCACGTCCTACCTGGGTTCGATTTTTTGCATTTCAGGGCAAAGCCTCTAAATTCTCCGGCTTTTCACGTCAGAATCACATGGCCGGTAAGGCATAGCTTTTCCAACTGGCTTTTTC
>CAYYOX010000929.1:0-2462 GCA_964473065.1 uncultured Planctomycetaceae bacterium
GTTCTTGATCGAAGAAGACATGCTCTGGCAAATGGCCGAAGAAAACTACGGAGGGGATCGCTACCGAGAGCTTCTTCTTTGGCTCTCGAAAAGAAACGTCTTCGATTCGTTCGACTGGCCGACCCATAGGAAAGACGACGAGAAAGAAGATCGTTTTACGCTCCATGCCGACAAAGCAGAGAGCGACCTCTTCACTCGCGCATTCTGGGGTCAGATGACGTTGCTCGGCTGCAACGAAGGCTTCCCGTACGGCTCCTGGCCCTGGATGCTGGGCCGAAATGTCGGGCGAATGATATTGCGAAACACAAAACACTCCGGGGGCCAAGCCTATATGCCGAACTCTCGGGATATGGGGCCAACATGCTGCCTGCTGACCGGCACCATGTTCGTAACCCTGCACAGCCGCGCAGCACACGCGTGTGCCGATCGCGGCCTGCAAATGCTCTCGGTGGAGGAATTCCGCAAGGATTATGAACCCTTTCTGGATCCCAACTGCGGAGCAGGCAAGCTCGTTGCGCGGCTCGCCGAGGGGCTCCGCGATTTGGACGAGAAGGAGCTTGAATTGCTCGCTTCGATCCTCCCGGACAAGAGTGCCGAATGCCTGAAAGAGTGTGTAGAACACCTTCGCCAACAACCCGATACGCCGGTTGCCGATGTATTGCCGGAACTGCTCGACAAGCTCTGGCAAGCCGGCCTGCGGGAACAGGTTGAACAAGCGTTGCAGAGCCTCCACGATCGCAACACGGCCGATGATTTTGCAGCCCCGCCCGCTATACCCGAACAACCCCAAACCTAGCCGCTTGCGGCTTTGCAACGAAGTAGTCTGCAACCCACCACAGCAAAGGACCCCGAGATGAACCGACTCCACCGATCACTCCTGCCGGCCGTACTATGTTTCCCGATGATGCTTGCCGCAACCACCCCAGCCAGCGCAGAAGACGACTCGCCTTTCGAGACCCTGCAACACGAAGATGCCGACGGGGCCACGCTCTTGTATCGGCTGTTGAAACCGACCGGGGAGATTGCCGCCGGCAAGAAGCGTCCGCTGCTGCTGTTTCTTCATGGGGCGGGCGAACGGGGCTCGGATAATGAGGCCCAATTGCAATGGGGTAAGGAACTGATGCTGAGGGCCGCTCGGGAGCATGGGGCCTTTGTGCTGGCGCCGCAGTGTCCGCGGAGAAAGAAATGGCACGCAGGCGGCTGGGGTCGGCCCTCTCACACCGAGATCTCCGAGCCGACTCGCCTGGTCATGGAAGTGATCGCCAAGATGCAGAAAGAGCATCCTATCGACACGGATCGAATCTACGTCATGGGGCTCTCGATGGGTGGTTACGGAAGTTGGCACCTGATCCAGAGGTATCCGGACATGTTCGCCGCCGCCGTGCCGATCTGCGGGGGCGGTGATCCGACCAATGCCGAGCGGATCAAAACGCCCGTCTGGGTCTTCCACGGGGCCAAGGACTCGGTCGTGCCGGTCGGCCGCTCGCGCGAGATGGTCGAGGCGATCCGCGCCGCAGGCGGCAAGCCGAAATACACCGAGTACCCCGAACTGAACCACAACTCGTGGACCCCGGCCTTCAAAGACCCCGAGCTTTTGAAGTGGCTGTTCTCGCAATAGCAGCCGCTTGCGGCTTTGCAACTGCCGGCTAGGGTCCCTTGAGGCCGCAGGCTTGCTGGGCGCGCCGCAAGACTTCGCCTGCCTTCGCTCGGGCTTTGGACGCCCCGTCGGCCAAGATCTCTCGGACCCGCTCCGGTTGGGATTCCAATTGCTTGCGACGCTCTCTCGCTTCGGCGAAGTACTCGTCGGCCAGGGCGGCCAGTTGCTTCTTGACCTCGCCGTAGCCGAATCCGCCGCGACGGTACATCGCAGCCATCTCTTCCCGGCCCGATTCGTCGGCAAACAGCCAGTAGAGTTGGTAGAGGTGATCCGTCTCCGGGTCCTTCGGTTCGTCCATGGGCCGCGAGTCGGTCTTGATCCGCATAATCTGCTTGCGCAGTGCCTTGGGCTCTTCGAACAATGCCAGGGTGTTGTTGTAACTCTTCGACATTTTTTCGCCGTCAACGCCCGGCACGCGGGCAGACGTGTCGATGATCTTCGCCTTGGGCATGACGAATGTTTCGCCATAGTGGTGGTTGAAGCTGGCCGCCAGGTCGCGGCAAACCTCGATGTGCTGGCCCTGGTCTTCGCCGACGGGAATCGTGTCGCTGTCGTAGGCCAAAATGTCGGCCGCCATCAGAACCGGATATGTGAACAGCCCGGCGTCGGCCGAAATGCCACGTACCTTTTTGTCCTTGAAAGCGTGGCAGCGCTCCAGCAGACCCAGCGGCGCGCCGGTCATCAGCAGCCAGCAAAGCTCGCTGATCTGGGGCACGTCGGATTGCACGAACAAGGTGGCCTTGTCCGGATCCAGCCCCAGCGCCAGCAGATCCAGGGCGGCGTCCATGGTCAAGCCGGCCAATTC
>CAYYOX010000930.1:0-2445 GCA_964473065.1 uncultured Planctomycetaceae bacterium
GAGCCTATACTCGATCTCTCAGAACCTGTCAATCCAGATGGAATGAGACACTAGGAGTTCGGTCAAGCTCGACGTGTCTGGTTGGTTCAGCCCGTCATGACCCACGCATGTTTATGACAGCTAAAGGTGACAATAAAGCACGCTGGAGAAGTACCATCAATATAACAGAATTCTGATTATTCACAATACTCAGGCCGCCAAATGCAGAAAATTCACCGCGAAAAGCGGCCGTTTTGCACCAAAAGCTTCACTATAGGCAACCCCTCTCCCTAAACCGGGTGCCCTTCGTAGTTCGACCCCGCCGTATCCATGCACGTGCAAGATGCCCGGCACAAACGCGGGGCCCGGCGGCACCGCGATGCCCAACTGGGAATTCCGGGTACACAATACTCAATTTGGAGGTTTAGGAAACTTTGGCTTTCGGCCGCGTTTTTTTGGTTGCGGTAAGTTCCGGGGTAAGTTCCGGAACTCCCGGACCCGGAACTCCCCCCGGAACTCCAAACCACCCATGCTTGCCCACCTTGTTACGCCAAGCGCGTCGCAAAGCATTCGATCTTGTCGCGGGTGAGGTTTTTTGTTACGTTCCGCTCGATCGAGGTGGGGATATGCGCGAATAGGGATCTTCTCAACTCGATGCGACAACTGCTAGCACTTCTGGCCGCCATGACCACTGCGTCGTTTGCGGCTGAATATACGCCTGCTCCGGTTTCGGGGCCCATGCTGAGTCATTCGGCGATTCGGCCGCTGCCGCCGGTCAATGCCGAAGCAACGGCGGACGGCTTGCCGTCGCAATCCGATTCTACGGTGGTGGAAGCAGTGATCATCGAAGGGGAGCTTCCCGAACCGGTGAAGCTTTGGGAGACCAGTTTCGAGTTGGGCCTGGATGGGTCGTCGGGAAACACAGACACCTTCAACTTTCGCTTCGGATTGGATACCAAGCGTAAGACCGACCACAATGTGGTCACGCTCGACTTGGATTATCGCAAGAACACGAACCAGCGACTGGAAACGGCCAATCACGCGTTTCTCGATTGGCGTGACGAGTGGCTGTTCGGCAAGTCGCCCTGGACGTGCTTCCTGCATGGAACGCTCGACTACGACGAATTCAAGGCGTTCGACATTCGAGTGACCATGGATGCCGGTCTGGGTTACAAGTTGATCTCCACGGACACAACCACGTTTGCCGGCCGAGTCGGTAGCGGTTTTTCACGCGAGATCGGCGGTCCGGACGACACCTATGTGCCGGAAGCCGTGTTCGGTCTCGAATTCGAACATTGCATCAATAAGCGACACAAGCTGACGGCCTCGAGCGAATACACGCCCGACATGACCGCCATGAACGATTTTCGCCTGAAGACGCGTGCCGGTTGGGAAGCGTTGATCGACGAGGCGATGAACCTCAGCCTGAGGCTCAGCGTAACGGACAGCTACGACAGCACGCCCAACGGCGCCGAACCGAACGACCTGGACTACTCGGCCGTGCTGCTATGGAAGTTCTGAGTACCCGTTGAAGACCGTAACATTCGACGATCGCGCGTGCCGTCAACCCTTGCCCCCGTTCTCTGCCGTGCAGTCGATCTTGCGGACGGAAATGGCGTCGACCGGGCAAATGTTGATGCAATTGATACTTGACAGCGCCCATTCTATTGACGCTTGGCGAGGGCCGCTAGATGGTCGACGACCTCATCGAGGGTCATTCCGTCGGTGCATACTTCGATGGCGTCCTGGGCCGCGACCAGGGCCCCTACCGGTCGGGTGGCGTCTTCTTGATCACGTTTCTCCTGGGCCGCCAGGATTTCTTCCAACGTGGCCGACTCGCCTTGGGCTTGCAGGTCCCCAAGTCGCCGCTGCGCCCGCAACTCGGGGCTGGCCGTGAGGAAAATCTTGCACTCGGCCTTGGGGAACGCGACCGTTCCCTGATCGCGACCCTCGGTGACGATGTCCTGCTGGCCGGCCGTCGCGCGTTGCAACTCGACCAGCCGGTCGCGCACCTCAGGGTTATCGGCGGCGTGGCGCGTTGCGGCCGTCACCTCCAAGGAGCGGACCGCCTCGCTCACATCCTCGCCTTGCAGCAGGATTCTTTCGCCGTCCATTTGAATATCGAGCGTTAAGACCAAGCGGGCCAATTGCTCGGGCCGATCCCAATCGACGCGCTGGCGCAAACCGGCCAAGGCCACAGCTCGATACATGGCGCCCGTATCGAGGAAGCGAAACCCGAGTCGTAGGGCCAAGGCCCGGGCCACGCTACTTTTCCCGGCGCCGGCCGGTCCGTCAATGGTTACGATCATGGCGAGGGGGCAGTGGTTAGTGGTTAGAACTTGTAAAAGAAGTATTTCCCGATTTCGGAGTTCAGTCGTTTAGCCGTCGCCGGCACGGCGATGAGATTGGAGGTCTAGCCCTCACCGCCGTGCCGGCGGCGGCTAAACAAATTCCGGAAGTAATTCC
>CAYYOX010000931.1:0-2433 GCA_964473065.1 uncultured Planctomycetaceae bacterium
TGCGTCGCGTAATTCGCTTCTACCGTCACGAGCGACGAATCGATTTCCATACCGTGCTCAATGAAATTGCCCACCAGTCGGTCGTGCTGGCCGAGTTTCCGTTGGCCGAGGAGATCACCGAAATACGCCGCGGGATCCCGTTCGGCTTCGCCCACGGCGCCGGGAGCACGCCCAATCCAGAACTCACCGGCCTGACCCAGGGGATCATTCCCGTGATCCGCTGGTCGCACTACGCGCAGTCGGGCGGAGGCGGCGTGGCGATCCTCGACCGCGGCATTCCCGGCCGGGAACTGAGCGGCAACATCGCCGTGCTTTACCTGACTAATACCAACGACACCTACTACGGATTCCCCGCCAACTGGCTCAGCGGCAAGGGCCGCCAAGGTTTCGACTATTCGCTCATCTGGCACGAGGGCGACTGGGCCTCGGCGCGGATTCCACAGAGGGCCTGGGAGTTCAACAGCCCGCCGATCGCCCTGCACGACGCGGCCCAGAGCAAGGTCCAGTCGTTGCTGAGCACCTCGGACAACGTCATCGTCCAGGCCATCCGCCGCGAGGGCAGCCAGATCGAGATCCGATTGGCCGAATGTTTGGGAATTGCCAGCGAAGCGAAGATCGACGTCAAGCTGCCGCACACGTCGGCCGCAATGACCGACATGCTGGGCAAGCGTCCGGTCAAGCTTGACGGCCGCGGAAGCTACCGATTCAAGGTCCGCCCGCAACAAATCGTCACACTACGTCTGCAAACGGATCAAGCCGCCCCGGCGGTCAAGGCGCTAACCAGTTGGAACCCCATCGTCCCGCCAGCCAAGCGCGACTACCTGCAATCGTTCCGCCGCCCGGAGATGAAGGGGCATCCGCCAGCTACTCCCTGATTCGCCATTCACCAGCCCGGCGGCAGGTCGAAATGGTCGCCGGAGAAGACCCGGTGGTAGTCTCGCCACGCCTCCTGGTCCGTCATGCTCCGCAAGAAGGACGAATAGGCGGAGAAAAAGGGGGCGCAGAAAACACCCCCTCTGTTGATCGTCCGATACAGAAAGGGTAGAATCTGTATCGCCGACAAGGTGTCGGCCAATGGATAGGTTGCCTCCTCCAAATCGAGGGATGTGTCATGAGTTCATCAAGTCAACGAGAATCATCGCCACGGCGTCCGGGTCGATTCAAACGCAAGTTGAAGTGGACAGCTCTGGTGATTGTCCTCTTGATGGCAATTACCGCGTACGCGATTCAAGATGATGTCCGCACTCTTCGGTCGTTGCGCCGCGTCGGAGGCACTAACGCCTACGTGATGGACTATTACTGCGACTACGGCATGGACCACATACGAAGTGAAGGCATGGATGTGGATAACGTCGAGGATAGTTTCATCGGCACATTCTTTCCTGCCCCGATCGCTTATATAGCCAGGCAAGTGAAAGCGGCGTACCTTTCGGATGTAATCCAACCGCTTGCAGTTGATAGCCACCATTGCTCGACCGTGGCGTTCCGTAATTCTCGCGGTGAAACGCTACTCGGGCGCAACTTCGACTGGAAGCACAATGCCTGTCTGATTCTGAAGATTCACCGAGCAGGGGCTGTGTCTTCCGTGGCCGTAATCGATCTGGCCTATTTGAATCTTGATCGAACAGACCTAGATGAAACGAGTCTTGTAGATCGCATTCCCTTGCTGTTTTCTCCTTATTATGTAATGGATGGAATGAACCGGCATGGAGTGGCCGTGTCTGACATGTCGTTGCGTGAGACGGAGGCTTCTTACGATCCAGCCAGGCCAGATGTTCTGTCCTCGACCGCCATGCGGTTGGTATTGGATTATGCCAAAACAACTGAAGAAGCCGTTGATCTACTCACGAAATACAACATTCGATTCGTGGATGTGTCTTGTCACTACATGATCGCAGATGCCCACGGTGATTCGGCTGTCGTTGAGTTTATTGACGGCCAACTGCAGATCACCTACTCCAATAAGAATTGGCAGGTATGCACCAACAGTCGAATCTGGGGCACAAGCGAGGAAGAATGTGATCTTAGGTGCAACCGGTACCGTGTTGCGTCAGAACAACTGGATAGTTTAGGCGGTGAAACGGATGTTGATGGCATCATGGAGGTAATGGACTCTGTTGCCGTTGAAGGTTGGACGATGTGGACGAGTGTGTACAATCTCTCGACCGGTGAATTCCTGTTCTCGCACCGAAAACCTCTTGATAACACTTATCGAGGACGGCTCGTTTCGTCCAAATAAGCTGTTAGGCGGACAAACCGGGACGTCACTGGTATTGGTGGGAAAGGATAGTTTGCCATGATCATGCGACCCTTTGCGGCTCCCGGCGGCCACGAAAGACGGACGATAATCAACGATGTCCCCTTTGTGTCTCTGGATGAGAGGTCAACCACGATGAGCATTACAAGAATCCTCCTCGCCCTTGCCGTGGCTGT
>CAYYOX010000932.1:0-2423 GCA_964473065.1 uncultured Planctomycetaceae bacterium
CCGACCAGCCCGAGCGTCTTGCCGGCCAATCGCGGCAGGACTTTTCGCTGCCACTTGCCGCTACGGGCTTCCGTCTGTCGGGCCGGATAGCCGTGGGCGGCGGCCAGCATCAGGGCTATGGCGTGCTCGGCCACGGAGTGCTGGTTGATGCCCGGCGTGATCGCCACGGCAATCCCCAGTTCGCTGGCCGTCGCCACGTCGACCGAATCGTAGCCCACGCCGTTTCGCGCCACCACCTTCAAGTTGCTCGCCTGGAGCACTTGTTTATTGTACGGCTCGACGCTGGCGATCACGGCGTCGATCCCGTGGAGGTTCTCGATCAGCACCTCGGGCTGCTTCAGCGACAAGGGATCGTCCGGATAGACGACCTCGAACCCGCCGTCCAGCAGGACCTGGCGATAGGGGCCGTCGACGTTCTTGAGCATGATGGGCGTAATCAGAGCTTTGGGCATGGTTCTCTCGGGGGGAAAGCGTTGGGGTTTGCCGTTTCGGGATGCTACATACTTTGTACACGATGCCCTGTGGCCCTACAAGCTGCCGCGTTGGGGTCCCAGGAGACCCGGAGTGGAAAAAGGGGACTGGCTCCGAGCATCAATAGGTGCTAAACCCGTCGAAAATCTCCACGGCTCGGTGCCTGTCCCCCTTTTCCACGGTGCCCCAGTTTCGCCGCCCGAAAAAGGGGACAGGCACCGTCGGTATCCTGAATTACCACTGCAATACCTTTCGTCGACGGAGCCAGTCCCCATTTTCGGGCTCGGGTTGCCTTCGAGGGCGTTGGTGATCTACAATCGGGCACGGTTGCGTCTTATTGTCCATCTGTGCGGAGGGTTTGGTCCATTGGCTGCTAACGAAAAAGTTTACATCATCGGGATCGATGAACAGGGGCTCGACGGGCTAACCGCCGCGGCCCGCCGTCTGATCGAAGGGGCCGAACTGCTGGTGGGCGAAGAGCAGACCCTGGTCTTGGTCTCCGAGGTCGACGCCGAGCAATTCGTGGTCGACGCCGGCCTGGACGAGGCCGTCGAACGGATCGACTCGGCCAAACAGAAAAAAATCGTCGTGCTGGCTATCGGCGATCCGCTCTTCTACGGCGTGGCCCGATATCTTTGCGACAAGCTGGGCAAGGAACGTTTCGAGGTCGTCCCGCATGTCAGCAGCATGCAGTTGGCCTTTGCCCGGGTCAAGGAGAGTTGGGAAGAAGCCTTCCTGACCAATCTGGCCACGCACGATCTCGAAAGCGTGCTCGAGCAGATCCGCACGGCCGAGAAGGTGGGCCTGTTCACCAGCGAAACCATTCCGCCGTCGATCGTTGCCCGCACGTTATTGGACGCGGGGCTCGATTACTTCACGGCCTACGTCTGCGAGAATCTCAACTCACCCGACGAACGGGTCATGCACGGCGAACTGAGCGATCTGGTCGACCAGCAGTTCGATCCGCTGAACGTGATGATCCTGGTCCATAAGCCGGAGGCGCCGGACCGGCCCACCGAATCGATCGGTCGCCGGTTGTTCGGCAATCCCGAAACGGCCTTCCATCAGTCGAAGCCTAAGAGCGAACTGGTCACGCCGTCGGAGATCCGTACCATGGCCCTGGCCGAGTTGGACCTAGGACCGAAGAGCGTAGTCTGGGACGTGGGCGCCGGTTGTGGTTCCGTTTCGATCGA
The DNA here is from genome assembly GCA_964473065.1 of uncultured Planctomycetaceae bacterium. Classification (GTDB taxonomy): domain Bacteria; phylum Planctomycetota; class Planctomycetia; order Pirellulales; family Thermoguttaceae; genus CAYYOX01. The sequence continues at coordinate 1,665 of CAYYOX010000932.1, forward strand.
GGCGGCCCAAATCGCGCGGGACGGCCAGGTCTTCGCCATCGAGCAGAATCTCGAAGACCACCAGTTGATCGTCGACAACGCCAAACATTTTGGCGTGAAGAACCTCACGCCCGTACTGGGTCGCGCCCCGGACGCCTGGGCCGACTTGCCCGAGCCGGACGCCATCTTCGTCGACGGCAGCGGGCGGGAGATCAGCAAGCTGGTCGAGGCCGCCTATGGGCAGTTGCGCCCCGGCGGCCGCTTGGCAGCCACCATGGGCAGCATCGACAATCTGGCCGAGACCCACCAAACACTCGCCCGACACACGCACGACGTAAAGGTCTGGCTAGTCAACATCGCGCGAGGCAACTACCAGCTAGAACGCATCCGTTTCGACGCCGCCAATCCAACGTTCTTAGTAGCGGTCGTCAAGCCGGAGAAGTAGAAGCCGATATCGATAGACCGTTTGTAGTGACCGCATTCATGCGGTCTTAACACTTCGCACCCGACAAATCGGCCCACCACGAACGGGCCCAAACGCGACAGGTCAAATAATGGCCGAGATTAGACCCGTCCCGTTTACGTCTCCCCGCAGACGAAAGCCTAAGTTTCCTAAACCGCCACATTAAGTATTGTGTCCCCGGACTTCCTCCCCGGACTTCCCTAACGTATGATATAGGTATAGTCGGAACTGTCGCAATGTTCCCATCAAGAGATTGTTAACCTTAATGAGGAGCAATACAATGAAACACAACAAAGGAATTACAATGATGGAAAAGA
>CAYYOX010000933.1:0-2416 GCA_964473065.1 uncultured Planctomycetaceae bacterium
GGCGGATCAAACCCAGAGCAAGTCAGAGTGGGTGCCGGCAATAGGAAGGCGACTTCGTTGAATCCTCGCGCGATTGTCACGTAGTTGTCCAATGGCTTCCACCAGTTTGGGGGGCGCTGGCGCCGCGCGGCCTGAACCCAATTGAACGTCCACCCGGATCCTCCGAAGATGGACCCGTTGACAATGCCGCCTCCCCCTACAGATGCATACTCGAAAGTCAGATTCTCAAAGGTAATGAACTGAGTAATGGCGGACGCCTCGCTGACCAGCGCAGTGAATGGCCCACCTGGGACGATGATGATCTTCCCATCGTTCACCGCATCGAGAATCAGGGTTTTATCCATATTGTATGTCGCCTCGGTTATTTCTGCGATAAGCACGTCCGCTGGGTTTTGCCACAGCTCAGCCGTGTAGGTAACCGACTGGCGAATCCCTCCCTCACCCGTCCACCGGCCCGCAGACATTTGGCGGCCTATGTTGAATAGCCCAAAACTCCAGTGTGACCAATCTTGACAACAAAACTCTGTTGCCCCAGCAACGGCCCCGTTGAACGGTCCGGCATCGTCAGAGTTAAGCAGGCCGACCACGAAGTAGTCCACATACACCGCAAAACCGCCTGAACACGGCCAAACGGCCCCATTAACGCCGTCGGGGGTAGAAGCGGCCACCGGAGGGTAGCGTCCCACATGCCCAAAGTCGTTTTCTGTTAACCCCGTGTTGCGGTAATAAAACGGTATCCATACAAACGGCGTCTGGACCCCCTCAAGAACGATCACGAGCTCGACGGGATCGAATGAAACAAAAAACCGCTCCGGGTCAATGTTCACTGGGGAAGGGCAATAAAGCTCACCGGGTGCACCTCGCAGAGCTCTACCGCAAAACTGAACCAAGAAACCTACACCCTCACAATGCAACAGCTGAGGCTGAAACGACAGCGAGTAGGTCTCCCGATCGTCAAACCAGATCCAGACTTTCCCATTGAAATTGGTACCTACACCAGTCCCTAGAACGACAATGGGGGTGATCGTGAGAAGCAGAGTAAACAACACGGTCCTGACTTTCATAGTTTTCCTTCCCTGTCCCGGCTTCGCCACGGACGCTTCTTGCCGTCACCTTCTGGAATCCCGAGTCGCTCATCCGTTGCGCCTCGATGAATTCAACCTCCAGTAATCCAAGAAAGGGTGATTGCTTACGACATCCACCAGTTCTGAATTCCCGGTAGCATCCCTGTTATTCATTAACGGTCGTCCTTGAGTCTCATGACGTATATCACAAGTCAGCTTCTGTCGCAATTCATATTGGTGTATGGGTACCGGGTACATAATTGCGCAACGTGGGTATGGACTTGCCTCCAGTGACCACAATATTTCGCGGTGCTAGTGTCCGCCGCTCGAGTCGAGGTCGTCATCACCAGTCTCAACAAGGAAGCCTACGGCTCGGCCTTTGAGAGTGGCGCGCGGCGCCGGGTCAACCATCATGGCCTGCTGCACTAGCCGATAGAACAGTTTCCCTCGGGAGGCGGAAGTCCGCCGGTTGAAGCGGAAGGTAAACTCGTCGAGGTAGTAGGCCAAGTGCGACGGGCGGACAGCGCCTTGGTAGGTCCCCAACAGCCAGCGCTTCAGAAGCGACGCAAGGAGAAGCGCGGGCTGCATCTCACTCGGTGACGCAACAACATGAAGGAAGCCAGGGTCAACCAGGTTCCAATACCCATCCCAGTTGTCAGTGCGGATACTCGAGCCCGGCTGTACAACAGCTTGCGCAAACGGAATCAAGCTGGCGCCCGATGCGTCAGCCAGATGCTGGAGGCGGGTGCGACCAATCCCCCCTCTCCCTTTGTCTTCGACCGCCACGCCTACCAACGCCTTGCCCGCCGCACCACGTCCCCGCTTCACTGGTTTCTTGCATCCAGCGTCGCATACTGTTTCCGTGGCTGGCTGGAACCTTGACCGAGATCAGTCGTGAATGGCCAGGGCAAGGTGAGGTGAAGGGGCAGGGTGATCGCAATTTGAAAGTGCCAGGGGAGGGCTCAGGTCCGACCTCAATAGAGGCAATCGAGGAACCAGAACCTGGAATAAGGTCCCAGCGTTCTAGTGTCTGTCGACGTTGGTCGCTGTATGACGGGTTTCGCTGTTGATCAGGTGCGTTCGTCGTACGAGACGCAGTAATGGTCCCCCGTCCACTCGTGAAGGACAACCGGCGGCATTCCAGTCAGACTCTTGCCGAGCATCATCATGAGCGCCTGCGGCGCAGCAGAGAAGATGTGAATCGCCTGCGGGGCCCGGTTCATACGTGAACAGCCGTCTTCCAAGGCAAGTGCCGTATAGCCGGCTAACTCCAGGCAGGACGTGTTGTTCAAAAAGCCCGGCTCACCAGCTGGCGCCACCAACACTCTCACGGACGGTCGCAACCCCTCAGT
>CAYYOX010000934.1:0-2413 GCA_964473065.1 uncultured Planctomycetaceae bacterium
ATCGGCAGTATTAACAATTCAGGCAGTCCCATCACAACCTCCCATTCCACACGAGTAGGCCCATCAATACAGTAACCAGCACGACACACACCACGATAGTCCACCCGTCACCGAGTAGGCGTTGGCATGCGTTCAGGCACGCAATCTCAATACCGATAACCAGGAAGCCACCTAACAACCAGGCCAGCGTCTTAGCGGCTAGCTCAGGCAGTCCCATAGCTCCCTCCCTTGATAGGCGCCGGCATATCGCCACCCGGTCGATCTGCCCTTGTTGGCAGCACCACCTTGGGCTCTGACAGCTCCTCGACCCGGTCGATGTCGAACCACGTCGTGTTGATCGACCCGTCGTCATTGACGGCCCGTGAGAGCAGCACTTGGTGGCACCCCGTAAGGTACTCGACGTAACCAACTGCCACACCCTCGAACCCAGAGATCCTGTCCTTGTACTTCTTTCCTAGCTCATCGCGCATTACGGTCTCCCTTGTGAAACGTGTTGTTAGGCCCCGTACTCACTTGAATCGCCCGCAATCATGCCCTCTTGCATCTCGCTTGTAAACAGCAGTGGGAGCCGCCGATACCTGTCGAGTGCGCCGTGAACAAAGCACGGCAGGATTGTTCCGCCCTTACTGTACGACCACCAACCCCACACCTCCCCAGCCTTCTCTCCCTCGCCGCCATGTTCCTTGCACACCGCCCCAAATTCATGTTCGAGCATTTTCCGGATATCGCATTCGTCTTCGCGACGATACCAGATTACATCCCCGCGGCCAAAGTACCGCACACCCGTTTTGGACTCAGGCATCGGTGTCCCCTTCCCGCTTGACGAAGCATGGGCAAGGGTCTGTGTCGCGTGATGACTTAGCCACTTCCGCCGCCGGCATACCAACAACCTCCCGCGATGCGGCGTCCACCGCACCTTCCCACATCCCGTCTGTCTCAGCGTCCCACACTGCCTTGAGGTCTTCCGGGACGCCACACAGTGTAGCTTTGAACTGATCGAACAGCGTCTCCCTGCACTCCCTGAATAGCTTCTCGAATGGGTTAATCACCGCTGTTCTCCCACCTGCGTACTTCGTCCGCGTCCATTCTCCCATCGTTTGCAGCGTGCAGGGCCTTCGTATAGGTGTCGGAGGCAGTTAGGTCAGTCCTCTCTAATAGCTCGACCAGAGCCTCCATGATGGCGAGTTGGTTGGATAATTCCGTCGTGGGATGATGGAAGTCGCGAAAGTGTCCCTCTAGCGTCTTATCAATCCGTGTTTTCAGCTTGGCAACTACTGGGCTATCAATCATCGCTTTCTCCCGTGCTTCCTCTCGTGGCAATCCCTGCATAATGCCTGATGGTTGGTTGGTGTCCAAAACAACGGATCATTCGCCCCTGTTACCTCGATTCGGTGGTCTACTACCGTTGACGCTGCTGTCTTGCCGTTCAGTAGGTGCATAACGCATAACGGGTTCTTTCTCAGGAAGGCCTCTCTGTACCGTTGCCAGTGGCTTCCGTATCCTCGTTTGGTGGAGCTTCCTCGCTCGCCGTATCGTTTGCGGTTGGTTGTGCCGCCCTTGTAGGTTGGTCGCTTGCTTGGCATGGTTTGCCCCCGTCTAATATGGCCAGTCGCTTTGCTATGTCGCCCAATCGATCGATCATCTTCTCGGCCAAACTACGCATAAGATAGACTCTGGGCGTTCCGTCACCATCATACAATTCGCCGTCGCCCGAGTCACCGATGCCGCGACGAATATCCTCTGCTACACTCTGGAGGATGTCGGTGTCCGAATGAGCGTCGATCCAGCGTATAGCATTCGCCGCAAACTCCTTCATATCCGAGCCACGTTTAACTGGTTCCACCTGTGCTCTCCTTTGGTTCTCCCGCCCTTGAACGTTGGTCGCTTGGATGGCATGGTTCGTCCCCCTCGACGTGGTCCCGAGCCAACGGCGTCCCTGCCTTGATGTTCATGGCCGCACTCACCCCGCCCATAAGTCGGCTGTAATACTTTGTCGGCAGCCCCTTATCTGGCCTCAGGCACGCGATGTTGTCCTCTGTGAACGCCTCGCCCTCGGCTATGTCCTCTGTGGCGTAGATGCTCCGTCGTAGGGCTAGTGCTGGTCGTTCTTCGCGAATAGCACCGTCTGGAATTCCACCAGCAGCGTATCCGTACACGGCAGACCAGGCAAGCCTGGCGCGACACACGGCCCCCGCAAACGCGCACGGGCCGTACGAGAATGCGGCGTCCAGCCCGCCTGCTACGCCACTCTGCATTAGGTGCATCTCGATGATTGCCGCACCCACGGCTGCCGCTGCCGCCGGCACGTTCGGCTCTGCTGAGTGATCCGATAGCCCCACCGGTACGCCAAACCTCTTGTGCATACCGGCGATCTCGCCTAACGCCATCTTGGCTACTGGCGCAGGGTAGGCAC
>CAYYOX010000935.1:0-2409 GCA_964473065.1 uncultured Planctomycetaceae bacterium
TGCAACGTGTTGACGCCCCGCAGTTCCATGACGCCGCCGGCAACCTCAATACTGGCGCTGTCGATGTTCGCAGGCGGGGCATCCAAGACCATAGTGCCCGAATCCAACTTAGCGATGGTGACCGCGGCGAAGTTGGCGTCGATACCCGCCCAACCGTCCGGACCGGCCGCGCCGGCATACTTGACGGGCGTCTGGGCATCGAAGCCGACCCACTCGGCGTCCGGATGAATGGTGGTGCTGGAGAAGTTCACCGCAGGCGTGGTCCCGGAAATCGTCAGTCCGCCGCCGCGCATGGTCAGCGCTCCGAACGTCACCGCCGAACCGCTGTCGACTTGAAGCGCGGAGTCGTCGGTCACCAGGACGTTCTTGCCCGACATATTGGCTAAGGCAACTCCGGAATAGGTGCCGTCGCGGACTTCAAGGATTTCCGCGGGCCCCATAGCGAAGGGGTAAACCGCCGTCTCGTCGAGCAGTCCGGCAAACCGCTGCCAGCCGCCGCCATGATTCCCGATGGCATAGACCTCCGTGGTCGAGCTTCTGTCGGCGGTCCCCGCGTACGCGCCGTCGACGTAGTAATCGATGCTGTCGGCATGTCCCACGGCCGCCACGTGGTGCCAGGCCGCGGGATCCAAAGTGGTCATGTTGAATTCCGTGGGGCGGAAGCCTTCCGCTAGCGACTGGTCCCACATGCCCAGGACGCCGGTGGGGTCGACGAGAATCTGGTGGTCTTCGGCAACCCCTCTGGTCAGCGTCATCCAGGTACCGGAGCCGAAATCGAGATCCTTGAACCAGGAAGTGATCGTCCACTCGGGTCCGATATCCGCCGACTCGTTGAGCAGCATCACGCCGGTGGTCGGGTTCAGCGACAGCCCGCCGCCGCTCTGTCCGACAGCCGACCATGCGGCGTCAATCAGCGCACCCTGATGTCCGTTACCCGAGTCGTCGTTGCCCGGGTTGCCGGAGTCGTCGTAGGAGAAATAAGCCGTTGCGGTGGTGTCCTGCAACCAGAGCATGCCGCCGTCGAGTTCGATATTCGTCGCTCCGCCCAGCGGATCTCCCGCCAGCGCCTTCAATGTCCCGCCTTCGATCCTGACGGTCGTCTGAGAGGCAATCACGTTGCCGGCGGTGTTATCCAGCACCAGCGTCCCCTGGCCGACCTTGGTCAGCGTGCGGGACATCGCCGCGGGGAGGCTGTCGTCGTAGCCGCCGCCGATCAATGTCTGCCGGGCAAGGGGCACGTCGATGGTCACGTCGCCGGTGGCCTCGATGGTCGGGATATTGCCGTCGCCGGCCGTAAGCGTCGAGTCAGCGCCCATCTGAAGCGTGGTCCCCGGGGCGAAGACTACCGCCCCGGAGTCGAAACCGCCTCCTCTGACGCTCAGACTCGCGTCGTTGAGGATCTTCACGCCGCCGCTGTTGACCAAGAGCCTTCGGGCCGCGCGATCCGTGGCGACGCTCACTACGTCCGTCTGGATGACCGCGTCGACAGTAGCGTCGGGAAAGGCAACCGCCGGGCTGCCGTCGGTTACGCTCCAACGTCCGCCGTCGCCGAAGTTCCCCGTGCCGTTTCCGTCCCAGGTCAACTCGGACGCAGGCGCCTGATAGGAGCCGCCCAAACCGTATTTGTCTGCCAGATAGAAGCCGACTTCGTCGACTTCTTGCGCGGTGAGGACCCGATCGTAGAGAATCACTTCGGCCACGTCGCCGTCGAGGTATGCTAAGTCGAAATTGTACAGCCGGTCGGGAGCACCGATCTCATAGTTGTCGCCCGGATCGTAGTCGCCGGGGGCCACGCCTTGCGAGTCGCCGTTGATGAGCATTTCCCATTCGGTCGCATCGCTTTCCACCTGGAAGATGTGGGACCCGTCGGCCGGCGTGGACGAGTATGCCTCGATACGAGTTGCCCGAAACGTGCCCGGGTAGGAAAAGCCGTCGCCGAACCGCCACCAGTCGTCGTTTGCGCCGGTATCGAGCAGGCTATAGTACGCATCGTTGTTCGGGGTAGCCACGATGAACAGCGTGGCCGCGTTGGGAAAGGAGCCGCCCAAGTCGCCCAGTCCCAGATAATCGTCCTGGCCGTCGAACCGCAGCGCGGGCATGCCGCCGGGGCCGTCCAAACGGTAAGCGGGCTGGCTGGCCGCCAAGGGCTGCGTGGCGTCATGGCCAAGGCCCGACTGATCGGCCCACAGGCCGACCGGGTCGCCGTCCGCAAGTCCGCCGATCATGTCGGCATCCAGCCAGACCTGCAGGCCCAAGATGTCGGTGACCACGTCGGCCGCCGCCGGCTGTGCCCAGCTCGCCAGGAGAATCAGCGCACAAGCCGGAATTGAAAGAACATGGACGGAACTCTTGCGAAACATCATAGCTCGCTCCTTTGGAAAGAAGTTGTGTTAAACTCTTGAAATCTGA
>CAYYOX010000936.1:0-2409 GCA_964473065.1 uncultured Planctomycetaceae bacterium
AAACGCCCTAAGTGCCACGACCAGATCCTGTAACAAGACCACGGGTCGACGGCTGGTCATTCCCACGACGCGTCCGGCCGGGTTGGTGGCCCAACCCTCAGCCGGTCCGGCGATCACGATGTCGCCCGACTCGGGATAGCAGAATACATAGCGAACCCTCAGCAGCCCGGCCAGATTGCGCATCTCGTCGGTCACGGCGCCGTTGTTTGCCTCGATCGCTTTTTCCAATCGGGTCAGCGAGATCTTGCGCAAGGCGCTAAACGGAATCAACTCGGGATCCAACGAGGCCTTGGCCGCGGCGATCCGCTCCTGGAGCAACTGCCCGCCCGGGTCGGCGAACGTCTTCTTGTGCAGTACGCCTTGGGCATCGACCGCCACGCCCGCCGTTGCTTGGGCCCAAAGCTCAGACGAGGCACTGAAGACGATGGCCACCATGGCCAACATCAAGCTCATCCGCAAACCGACTCCACAATGACGCATGATAAACCACTCCTGTTCCAAGGATTATTGTCCGGTACGCTCCCACCACACGGCAATCATACCCCGGGCGGGAGCGTCAGTAGACTAAACAAGCGTACGATCTGCCGACAACTCCGGCAGTCGATTTATCCACATTATTCATCATAATTGGGCAAGCTAGGTAAAGCAAGCAGCAGGCGCATGATTGGCAAACTCTTCCGGCCAGGGCAAATCCAAATCAGGGCCGGATTTCCGTAAGTGCTTTTCGCACAAGCCTTTACCGTTTAGCGGTCGGGCTTGCCCGACGTTTTTCTTACCGAGCGACCTGATAACTTCACCCCCCAAATGACGAACGGCCCTCTCATCTAGAAAGCGGCTGCGGAGACCTTATAATGATTCATGGGGCTCTGCCCGCTGGGTTTCGGGCCGGCTGAATCCCCAGCCTTGCACGTCTACCATCGCATCCGTTCCTTTAGGAGAGACCTTGTGTCGGACAGACTTTCGACCATTGAAGCCGCCATTGAGGCGATTGCCGCCGGAAAAGTTGTCATCGTGATGGACGATGAAGATCGCGAGAACGAGGGTGATTTCGTCTGCGCGGCCGAGAAAGTGACGCCCGAGATCGTCAACTTCATGCTGGCCCACGGTCGAGGACAGGTTTGCGTGCCCATCTTGCCGGAAATGTGCGAGCGGCTGAAGTTGGCTCCCATGGTCGATCGCCATGACAACACGGCCCCGCTAAAAACCAACTTCACGGTGCCGGTCGATCACCGCACGAATCGTACCGGGATCACGGCCCAGGAGAAGGCCGACACGATCCGCGCGATCGTCGATCCGGAAAGTACGCCGTCCGACTTCGTTCGACCCGGGCACATGTTCCCCCTGTCGGCCATGGAAGGCGGCGTGTTGCGACGCGCCGGCCATACCGAATGTGCCGTCGACTTGGCTCGAATGGCTGGGCTAACCCCGGCCGGCGCGATCTGCGAAATCCTGGGCAAGCACGGCGATCGGGCTTCCCGCGAGGAACTGTACGAGTTGGCCCAACAGCACGGTCTGCCGATCATCACGATCGAGGAACTGATCCGTTATCGACGACGTAGCGAGAAGTTGGTCCACCGACTGGCCGAGTCCGATCTGCCGATGCGCGTCGGCTGGGGACGGATTGTCGTCTACGGCGTGAAATACGAGTCGCAAGAGCCGGTGGCCATCGTGATTGGCGATCCGACCAAGGTGGCCGCCCCGTTGATCCGCTTGCATTCGTCCTGTTTCACGGGCGACTTGCTGGATTCGTTGCGTTGCGATTGTGGCGACCAATTGCAGATGGCCATGGAAATGATCGCCCTGGAAGGGGCCGGCGCGCTGATCTATTTGCCCCAGGAAGGCCGCGGGATCGGACTGGCCGAGAAGATCAAAGCCTACGCCCTGCAAGACCAGGGGCTCGATACGGTCGAGGCCAATCTGGCGTTAGGTCATCACGCCGACAGCCGCGACTACGGCGTCGGCATCCAAATTCTCAAAGACCTGGGTCTCTCGAAGATCCGCCTATTGACCAACAACTCGAAGAAGACCAACGCCTTCATCTACGGCGGCTACGAGCTCGAGGTCGTCGACCAAGTCCCCATCGTAGGCCCGATCAACGAACACAACCAGCGCTACCTAGCCGCCAAGCGCGACAAAATGGGCCACCACCTGCCCTAGCAGCATTTCGCGATTCGGAGATTCTTTGTAGGGGAATCCAAACGACAAAATCCGAATGCCGAATGACGAAGATACGGTTCTCCCTTTCGTGATTGAATACAGGGCAAGAAACAAAAAACAAGGTCTGACCCCGTGTTCGCGTGTTCACCCGTGCTCGCCCAAAAAACACCCCCCTCGACTTGTAGGGCCGGTGTTGAAGAAAAGCCAGAGAGTGGATTTCCTTGATTCTTGTCAAAAATGCCAGATAGACCG
>CAYYOX010000937.1:0-2401 GCA_964473065.1 uncultured Planctomycetaceae bacterium
ACGGCCAGCACGTCCGGATCGCGCCGCTTCTTGACCGTCACCCCCGAGCAGATCGCCCGAGTCAAGAAGGTCTTCGTCAAGCTCTGCAGCCGGAAGCCCGATCCGCAATGAGTAGGGTGGGCTCCGCCACCAATAACGCCAGAACGTCCCAATTTCAAGAACCCGTGGGTGGAACTGCGTTCTGTGCCTTCGTGTCAGCCGTCGAGCGTATCACTTCTTTGGAAACGAAAATCAGGGCAGTAGATAAGCCAATACACGCTGCCATCATGCTCGCCTGGGAACAAGCAACCGCAACTTGGCCTTCTTGAGGAATTTGTCACGAACAGCTGCTATTCCGGGCTTACTCTTCCTGATGTCTGGAGGTAAGACGAGAAGGCAGTGAGCGGGGTTGTAGTCGGGATCTGTAGGGTCTTCAATTGGCGAATACTGAACATCGATTCCCAGCGATCTACAATCCCTTACGGAGATTTCAAGGACGTAATTCGGCAACGTCTTGACGGTCTGCTCTGGACTGGCCTTTGCGGACCAGTCACAAGAAAGACCTTTCTTCCATTGCTTGGTCTGACAGTGGGCAGGAGTTGCCTTACCATCCTTCACGTGAGATTCAAGTACCCGCCGGTATAGCAGGTCATCGTCAGAGAAGCGATCGGAATCAGCGGGGTCGTGGCAATGGCACACATCTAATCTACCGTAGCGATGTCATCTTGGTGAAATCTTCTCACATGGTCGATGGCCTGGCTGACCTGAAAGCACGGATCCTCACCACACTCGATGGTAACGTCTCCCTGTTGCATGACAAAGAGAACAGAATCTTCGTCGACTTCAAAGTAAAGAGTGCTTTGGGCGGAATGCCATTCCACATAAACGCCGGTGCTGATGGGGCGAACGTCGGGCGCAGATACTTCCGGAATCCCTCGGACCTGGTTCAGAAGATCCATAGCGAATCCGGCCGCCTGGGGTGACGCAGGCTGTCCACCATACGTATCCCAATCTTCCGAAAGCTTGCAGTAGTCCTGTATCTGAGAAATCGAGGAAAGAAACGCCTTTTCCCGATGGGCATCCCCAACAAGTGTTTGCTGAAGCCCAAACGGGCTCGACTTCGACGTCGACCGGGGAGTACGCATCTCCGGCGCCGGCCTCCGCTCTCCAACCAATGCCGAAGAATCTGATTGAGGGAGGTATTTTATCGGAAGGGTCAGCGTGTCTGTCATGTTGTTCGCCCCCAATTCTTATGCCACTCATCACTGGTCAGGTCGGCAAACGCCGTGACGATCCAACGACGGCCGTTGTCGAACCACTTTTCGTAGTCATCGTCGTCAGGAAGGCCGCGAACCGTTAATTCAAACAGCAGAATGTTCCCCTTCTCTGGATGTATTCCCGGCCTGATCGTTGCACGAAGGCGGCTACTATTATCGGATGATGTGAACGCGCACTTAATGTTGCATGCTTCGGGTCTTCCGAGAAGTCTTTTGCTTTCTCTCCATCGAAAGTCGGGAAAAACTTCACCCACGTTTGAATCGTTGTTCCACGGGGCTATATGATTCAGGTACGTTATCTCAAGCTGAGTGACGCTGACATCCCCCAATTCTTCGTCAGCGACGAATTGACCAAAGTTGGACCATTGCGAAAAAAACCTTTCTTGAACGGTTGGATACCGTGGATAGTCCGCATTCTCCGGACTAGATCTCCAATTATGTAAGAATCGATCCTTCTGAAGTTGAATCAACCACTCACCATCGGCACTTTCAAAAAACACCCTGGGGATCGGCGGGATCTGACTGAACCCTAAGGTAGGGCCCTGTAATTCGCCGGGGCTGTCGAGGTTTTCAATCTGCGGAACAATAGGGGGATTCTCATTGCACTCAGAGTATTCCGATCGTACGGTATCCCAAAACCGACCAACGTGCGGAACCTGCAACCCAGCAAGTGGCTGGAATTGAACGCCCATCACCACTTCGACCACTGGTGGCTTGTCGAAACTTGGTAGGTCAGAACCCATTTTCGGATCACGGATTGTTTGAGACATAGGAAATCCGGCGAACCGGTTTGATCTGGTGTTTTGCAAACTACAGCGTAGCAGCCGTAACTCCATAATAGAGAACGGCTTCTGTCAAGCCAACCCCACTGTCACACTGCCTGCCCGACCTTCAAACACTAAGAAAGAATACGTTATGATGCAAGGGAAGGTTCGTAAATAACCCGCGAGAGGGGTGTGTACTGTTTCTTGCGAGTGAAACACGACGAGACCGCTCTCAAGGAAACACCAACCTCGAACCAGACTATCGGGGCCGCGGCGGCTAAACGGGTTTCACCTCTGCCAGCGTTTCGATCAACTGCGTGATCATCTCGGCGGTGTGGCTGGTGGTTAAGCTGATTCGCAGGCAGGCTTCGCCCTCGGGCA
>CAYYOX010000938.1:0-1195 GCA_964473065.1 uncultured Planctomycetaceae bacterium
CCGCGCGAGGGAACCCCGTCGTGGAATGGGTCAAGTACGCCGATATGTAGTTGCCGATCGGCGACTACGCTATCCGAAGCAGCGACGGCTTCGAGTACGTACTGCCCGACCAATTCCTGGCCGCCGGCGACCAACTGGCCCTCTCGCCGAGCGACCTGGGTTTCACACCGGTCGCGGGCGAACGGCTCTACCTGTTCGCGTTCGACGGTCAATTGTTCGTCGATGCGGCGCGCGTGGAGGATGTCTTACGAGGTCGTTTGCCCGAAGGCACGGGCCGTTGGCTATATCCCGACCAACCGACCCCCGGCGGGCCGAATTCCTTTGCCCTGCACGACGAGATCGTAATCAACGAGATCATGTACCACCATGCGCCGCTGTCGTATGGTCCGACAACGACCCTGTTGCCGATCGAGGCCGTTTGGGCCTATGAAGACTCGGGCGTCGACCTGGGGACGTCTTGGCGCGAGTCGGCATTCAACGACGCGACCTGGGCGACCGGCCCGGCCTTGTTGTACGTCGAAGAGGCGGCGATGCCGGCCCCTAAGAACACGCCCTTGGCTCTGGGGCCGAACACGCACTACTTCCGCACCGAATTCGATTTCACCGGCGATCCGGCCGAGGTCGAGCTGCGGTTGCGACACATCGTCGACGACGGGGCCGTGTTCTACCTCAACGGACAAGAGGTCGAACGATTCAACATGCCCGAAGGCGTAGTGGATTACGACACGTTTGCCTCGGGCTCCGTGGTCAATTCCACCTACAGCAGCACGATCGTGTTGCCGACCGAGGCCTTGCTGGTCGGGCAGAACGTGTTGGCCGTCGAGGTTCACCAATGGCTCGTCGGTAGTGCCGACGTGGTCTTCGGCGCCGAACTGACCATAGCCGAACCGGTCGCCTACTCGGCCCCCAGCGACCTGTTCCAGCCGTCGCAAGAAGAATGGCTCGAACTCTACAACCGCGGCAATACCACGATCGATCTGGGCGGGTGGCAGTTGGACGATGCGGTCGAGTTCACTTTTGCTCCCGGCACGCTGATCGGGCCGGGTGAGTATCTGGTGGTGGCCGAGGACCTGATCGCGTTGCAGAACAAGTATCCGGCGGTGACCATGGTGGGGAACTACAGCGGCCGACTCTCGAACACGGACGAACGGATCCTGCTGGTCGACCCCACGGGCAATCCGGCCGATGAGGTCCA
>CAYYOX010000938.1:1295-2390 GCA_964473065.1 uncultured Planctomycetaceae bacterium
GATCCGGACAATCCGGGCAACAACGTCCTGCATGTGACCGCCACCGGCAACACAGAGCACAACTACAATCAGCTCGAGACGACCTTTACGAGCGGGCAAACGATCGTCAACGGGTATCGATACGACATTTCGTTCAGGGCGAAGTGGCTCGGCGGATCGAATCAGTTGCACACGCGGCTCTACTTCAACCGCTTGCCCCATACCGAGCGGCTGGAAATGCCGTCGAACACGGGTACGCCCGGCGCCGAGAACTCCCGTTTCCAGCACAACATTGGCCCAACTTATACCGGCCTGCAACACGGGCCGATCATGCCGGCGGCCAGCGAAACGGTGAGCGTCTCGGTGGCGGCTGCCGATCCGGACGGCGTGGCGGCGATGACCCTTTGGTATTTGGTCAACAGCGGGTCGTTCAATTCGGTCGCGATGACATCCGATGGCGACGGCAACTACTCGGCCGAGATCCCCGGTCAAGCGGCGGCGGCTACCGTCCAGTTCTACGTCGAAGGCACGGACTCTCAGGGCGCCACGTCGACGTTCCCGCCGGCGGGGCCCGATTCCCGAGCGCTGTACAAAGTCGAGGACGGCAAGGATGGCGACGGCCCGGCCCATAACTTCCGGCTGATCATGAAGTCCCAAGATTCGACCTTCCTGACCACCGGCACGCAAGGCCTGACGCGGCATCGGCTCGGCGGCACGGTCGTTTTCCAAGATCAGGTCTACTACGACGTGGGCATTCGGACCAAGGGGAGTCCCTACACGCGTGGAAATACGATGACCGGCTACAATGTCCGGTTCTATCCGGATAATCTCTTCCGCGGCGCGCACGACGTGGTGGCGATCGATCGCTGGAACAGTTGGAGCGGCAACGGCATCTCGCAACGGGAGGTCGTGTTGAAGCACATAATGAACCGCGCCGGGGTGGTTCCCTCGATCTACGACGAGTTGATCTACTTCATCCCGCCGGACAACAGCTACACAGGTCCCGCCCAACTGAACATGGCCCGCTACGACGACGCATTCCTCGACGGGATGTATGCCAACGGCAGCGAGGGCACCCGGTTCAAGCTCGAAGCGATTTACTATCCCACCACCACG
>CAYYOX010000939.1:0-2390 GCA_964473065.1 uncultured Planctomycetaceae bacterium
GCGAGAGCAGCGTCTGGGCCTTCGCGTAGGTCTGGCCGCTGACTTGGCCGGCGTCCCACAGCAGCACGGGCAGTTTGTCGCGGACGCCGGACGTGACGATCTCGGCACGGTGCCCAGCTCGGATTTGGATCCGGCGGCGTTGAACCTTCGCCTGGCAATCCATGTCGGCCAGATCGATCTCGACGGCTTCCCCCGTTGGCGGAGGATTGTCCTCGAGATCCAGTAACCGCGAAAGTACCTCGGGGATCGGACTGCCGACCAATCCCACTCGGAATCCGTTGCGTTGCAATTTCCTCCGCAACTGGGCGGGGAAATGCTGCTCGTCGATCTCTTCCCAAAGCGACGACCCGATTGCCGGATCATCGCAAGGAACATCAACGCGAAGGATCTCCAACACGACGCTGTCGGCCGACATTTGGGTCGACGTCAGCGGCGATTCTCCAGTCTGACGTCCGGCGTTTATCGCCGTGCAACCGGTCGTCGCAAGCACGGCCAACAGGGGCCAAACAATTTGCGCGGCAAGCGATTGCATCAGACTTTCGGGGTAAGAAAAGAGAAGATTAGGTAACTTAGTCGTCGAAAGTTGCCGCAAATGAGTCAAGTTGTGTCGGGGGTTCAGGGTTCAGCACTTGGATTTCACGTTTGCCCCGAGGTTCTGAACCCTGAACCCTCCCGCTTTGGTTGTGGGACCCAGTACAAGAACAGGGAACGGGAGAGTATCGCCCCAGCCGGATCATGTCAAGGGAAGCTGGGTAAGCGAGGGGACTCCGGTCGCAAGAACGGGGCAGAGAACTGCCAATCGGCGACAGGAGTCGCCTCCTACAGTGCTATCCGGCTTTTTGGTCGAGAAAATGCTCGACGCCGTCGGTCTTGGCGATGACCGTTATGCCTTGCTCGCTGACGACAAAACCTCTCGATCGGTCCAAGTCGTGGTCGTAGCCGATCTCGATGCCGGCGGGAATCCGGACTTCTTTGTCGATGATGGCCCGACGAATCTTTGCACGGCGTCCCACGTCAATGCCGTCGAAGAGAATGGAGTCCTTGACAGTAGCATAACTGTTGATTCGCGTGCCGGCGCCCAGGATCGAACGCTCGACCTGACCTCCGGAGACGACCGAGCCTTGACAAACGATGCTGTCCAGCGCTTGACCGCGCCGTGGGTTTGGGCCCTCTTCGGCAAACACGAACTTCGGCGGCGGCAGGTTCGGTTGATACGTGCGGATTGGCCAGTGCCGATCGTAGAGGTTCAATTCCGGATCGACCGAGATCAGGTCCATGTTGGCTTCATAATAAGCATCCAACGTCCCCACATCACGCCAATAGGCCTGTTTCTTGCGGTTCTCATCCATAAACGGATAGGCGAACACACGGTGGCTATCGATGATCGAAGGGATGACGTTCCGGCCGAAATCGTGCGCGCTGCCGCGGCGTGTGGCGTCGAGACAAAGCTGCTCGAACAGAAATCTCGCGGTGAAGACGTAGATCCCCATCGAGGCCAAGGCATGCTCCGGATCGCCGGGGATCGGCTTCGGCTCGGGGGGCTTCTCCTCGAAACCGATGATGCGGTCCTCGGTATCGACTTGCATCACGCCGAACTCCTGGGCCTCTTTCACACTCACGTGAAGCGCGCCGATCGTCAGATCGGCCTGATTGTCCAAGTGGCTCTGAACCAGCTTCGCGTAATCCATCTTGTAGATGTGATCGCCGGCCAGAATCACCACGTACTCGGGCCGTTCCTTCTCGATGGTGTAAATGTTCTGGTAGACGGCGTCTGCGGTCCCTTGGTACCAGTGCTCGTCGATCCGCTGTTGGGGCGGCACCACATCAATGAATTCCCCCAACTCGCGACATAAATATCCCTGCCAGCCGAGATTGATGTGGCGATCCAAACTCATGGCCTTGTACTGGGTAAGCACCAGATTCTTGCGGATTCCACTGTTTAAGCAGTTCGACAGCGTGAAATCAACGATCCGGTAGCCTCCCCCGAATGGCACGGCAGGCTTGGCCCGATCCCGTGTCAACGGATCCAATCGCGAGCCCTTGCCACCAGCCAAGGTTACGGCCAACACGTCTTTCATTTCGGTTCCCTTCCCTTCCCTTCCCTTATGCCCATCATCAGTGCAAGTATACACTCAAGTCTACCCTAGGGTTTGATTTTACCGATTTGGGCGTTTGGCTAAAGGGGAAAAACGGGGGTTTGGAAGCATGCCGCGATGCGCAGATTGCCAAGGTAACCCGGAATGCGTATATTACCCCGATTCTCGTCGAAGGATTCTTCAGTGAGGAAAAAAGTGACAAGCACCTTTTCTGCGAGCACCCGACGGGCCTTTCAGGCAAAAGGCGCCTGTCACTTTTTTCCGGATCACCGGCTGTCGGTATGTTATTTCCTG
>CAYYOX010000940.1:0-2382 GCA_964473065.1 uncultured Planctomycetaceae bacterium
TGAAAACCGCAACCCCTTGCGGTACAATGACCTAACGGTCGAAAGTGCCATTCGTGACAGGCGCCTTTTGCCGGAACGGCCCGGGGGATTATATGCCTCCGGAATCGGCAGACAAGTGTGGCATGTCCGACGATCCTTGCCAGGAGATCTGCAAAGTTGTCGAACTGTCATGCGGGAGCCCGAAAACGGGGACTGGCTCCGTCGACGATGAGTATTGCAGTGGTGATTCATGGTGCCGACGGTGCCTGTCCCCATTTTCGGGCGGCGACACTGGGGCACCGTGGAAAAGGGGGACAGGCACCGAGCCGGGAAGGTTTCCGGCGGGTTTGGCATCTACTGATGCTCGGAGCCAGTCCCCTTTTTCCACTCCACAAAACCGACTTTGCAGTTCTCCTGCGATCCTTGCGGCCTTTCTTGCGTAAGGCTAAGATGGGGGCCTGTTACCATGGAACTTCAACTCGTACTTATACCGGAGAGCACCAATGCGTAGATGCCCGCTTCGATCCATCTTGCTATTGACCCTGATCGCCCTGTGTCACTCTAGGGGGTTTGCCCAGACCCGAGATCGGGCGAGCGTTCCCGAGCGATATACCTGGCAACTGGAGGACATCTATCCTTCCGACGAAGCCTGGGCGGCCGCGAAGGATCGAATCGCCGAGCGGTTCGACGAGATCCTCGCCTTCGACGGCAAGTTGACCGATTCGCCGAGCCAGCTTTTGGCTTGCATGGAGCTGAACGTCGAGATCGACAAGGAGCTCAGCCGACTCTATTGCTATGCCTCGATGAAGTCCGACCTGGACACGCGCGAGTCGAAGTACCAGGGCATGAAACAGACGCTGCGGCAACTGGCTACCGATTTCGGCTCGAAGGCGTCGTTTATTGCCCCGGAACTGTCGTCGCTGGAACCGAAGGACGTCGAGGCACTGATCCAACAGGAGCCCCGATTGAAGATCTACCGGATGTATTTGCAAGACATTCAACGCACGAAGGCCCATCGCCTCTCGGCGCCGGAAGAGAAGATCCTTGCCGAGGCCTCCCTGGTGGCGTCCGCGCCGGTTTCGATCTATTCGATCTTCAGCAATGCCGAGTTGCCCTTTCCCGAGATCACGCTTTCCGATGGCGCCGAGGTGAAACTCAATCAGGCCGGCTATAGCAAGTATCGCGCCACGAAGAACCGGGCCGATCGCGAGGCCGTGTTCAAGGCCTTCTTCGGGGCCTTCGACCAGTTTAAGCAGACGATCGGGACCCAGCTCTCTTCGCAGGTCAACAGTCACATGTTCTACTCCCGCGCGCGAGGTTACGAGTCGAGCTTGCATCGTTCGCTTGACCGGAACAACATTCCGATCGAGGTCTATCATTCGCTGGTCAAGAACGTCAACGGCAACCTCGATTCGTTCCATCGCTATTTGCGTCTGAAGCAACGCATGTTGGGCGTGGATCAATTGAAGTACTCCGATATTTACGCCCCGGTCGTTGCCGAGGTCGATTTGGAATACTCTTACGACGAGGCCATGAAACTGGTCATCGAGGCCGTCAAGCCCTTGGGATCGGACTATGTCAGGGTGACTAAGCGGTCGGCCGACGAGCGATGGACCGACGTTTATCCCACGCCGGGTAAACGCGTGGGGGCCTATTGCAACGGCGGCTGCTACGACGTGCATCCTTACATGCTGCTGAACTACAACGGCCGGTACGACGACGTCAGCACGCTGGCCCACGAACTGGGCCACGCGATGCACAGCTATTACTCCAACAAGAACCAGCCATACGCCACGGCCGACTATGCGACCTTCGTGGCCGAGGTGGCTTCGACGCTCAACGAGGCCCTGCTGATCGACAAGATGCTCAAGTCGATCGACGACGATCAGGTCAAGCTGTCGCTGCTGATGACTTACCTCGACGGCATCAAGGGGACCGTGTTCCGCCAGACCCAGTTCGCCGAATTCGAGCTGGCGATTCATCAAAAGGCCGAAAGCGGAGAGCCGCTAACCGGCGACGCGCTGACTGAAATCTACGGCGACATTCTCAAGAGATACTACGGCCACGAGCAGGGAGTGTGCCAAGTGGACGACGCATATTGCGTCGAATGGGCATATGTGCCGCATTTCTACCTGAATTTCTACGTCTACCAGTACGCCACGTCCTTCACGGCCTCGACGGCCCTGTCGCAGCGGATTCTAAGCGGCGAAGAGGGCGCCGTCGAAAAAACGATGGAGTTCCTCTCGGCCGGCGGTTCCGACTACCCGGTCGACATCCTGAAACGGGCCGGCGTCGACATGATGTCGAGCGATCCGTTCGACCGCACCATGACGGTGATGAACGGCATCATGGATCAGATCGAAGGCATACTGGACCGGCAAGAGTAAGTTTAGGATTCGTAAG
>CAYYOX010000941.1:0-2372 GCA_964473065.1 uncultured Planctomycetaceae bacterium
GGCCGCCCTCCCCCAACGTTCCCCCAAAGCAACCACGTCTGGTAAACACTAATAACTAATGAAGCTCTGCCCCCAGCTTCCGCAAGATTTCCGGAGACCCCCCACCCCAGCGCTCTGGATGGGAAATGAGGAAGGGCGATTTCCCTTCAAGATACCCCACCGCCTATAAGGCCGCGCCCGCCGGTCGCGCCCGCCTACAAAGCCGCGACCGTTGGTCGCGCCCGTTCGTAGTGCCCCGATTCATCGGGGCTGATCACCTGAATCCTGGGCAAAACCGCATGAATGCGGTCATTACGAACGGCCTTTCCCGGGCGCGACCAACGGTCGCGGCTTTATAGCCACCCCTTCTACCGAACAAACCACGTGCTACAGTTATGTAGGGACAATATGCAGAACTAACCAGAGGAATAACCGTTGAAACCGTTGCATTTGGCATGTGTCGTGGGCGCCCGGCCCAATTTCATGAAAATGGCCCCCTTGCTGAGGGCTTTGGCCGAATATCCGCACGTTCGGCCGACCTTGGTCCACACCGGACAACATTACGACAAGAACCTCTCGGACATCTTCTTCGAGGAATTCGAGATGCAACGGCCCGACGTCTACCTGGAGGTCGGCTCGGGAAAGCACGGCCAGCAGACGGCCCGGGTGCTCGAACGGTTCGAGGAGGTCCTGCAGCAAGGTCCCTCGGGTGGCGGGCAGTTCGATCGCGTGGTGGTGGTCGGCGACGTCAATTCTACCATGGCCGCCACGATTGCCGCTGTGAAGCTGGGCGTGCCCGTAGCCCATGTCGAGGCCGGACTGCGGAGCTTCGACCGCACCATGCCCGAGGAAATCAACCGCATCGTGACCGACGCCCTGGCCGACATGTTGCTGGTCTCCGAGCCGGCCGGCATCGAGAACCTTCGCCATGAAGGGCACGCCGAAGAGCAGATGCATCTGGTCGGCAACGTGATGATCGACACGCTATTGCACCAACTGCCCAAGGCCAAGCATCGCGACATTTTGTCCAAAAACAGCCTGAAACCGGGCGAATATGGTGTGATTACACTGCACCGGCCGGCCAACGTCGACCGGCCCGACGTGCTGGCCCACTTGCTCGACGTGCTGGCGGAAATCTCTCGCCAATTGCCGCTGGTCTTTCCCGTTCATCCACGAACTCGGCAACGGCTCGATGATTTCGGCCTGAGCGACCGTTTGAGCCAGGCCTCGGGCATCATCGAACTGAAGCCGCTGGGATATCTCGATTTCCTGGCCCTGACCTCCCAGTCGAAGCTGATTGTGACCGATTCGGGCGGCTTGCAGGAGGAATCGACCGCGTTGGGTATCCCGTGCCTGACCGCTCGGCCCAACACCGAGCGTCCCATTACGGTCGAGCAAGGCTCCAGCACGCTGGTCGACAGCGACCCGCACAAGCTGCGCGAAGGGCTCGAAGCGATTCTCAAAGGTCGCTACAAGTCGGGTAGTTGCCCCGAGCTGTGGGACGGTCATGCGGCCGAGCGAATCGCTAGGATTCTCACCGAGCCCGTCAAGAGCAGTTTGTAGTGACCGAATTCTCGCGGTCTTTCACGGGATTATTGTTGTACGCGGTCCCGATGAATCGGGGCACTACGAGCGGGTTGGGAGAATGCTGAGGTTTTTGTAGGAGGCGACTGAACATGAGCCAGCCGAACAACAAGATCCGACGCCACATCTTTCTCGAGACGGCTGGGGTGGTAATCTTTCTGCTTGGCATTTCCATACCGGCCCGTGCGGCCGTGGAAATCTTTGTTTCCCCCGGCGGGAACGATGTGGCAGCGGGAACACAACAACAGCCGTTGCGAACGCTCCTTGCGGCGCGCGATGCGGCCCGAACTCTGCGCGCAGAGCAACCCGGCGGCGCGACGATTTGGCTTATGGAAGGACGCTACACGGCAAGCGAAACGCTGACGCTCGACGCGAACGACTCCGGCACGCCTGACGCGCCGCTAGTGATTCGAGCCACCGCCCAGAGCAACGTTGTGCTGGACGGAGGCGTGGCCATCGAGCCCGGCGCGTTTGAGCGGGTCGAGAACGAGGAAACGCTGGGCCGGCTTTCGCCGAAAGCTCGCGGAAACGTCTGGGCGGCCGATCTCGGGAAGCTCGGTAAGCAACAGCTTTTCGAAGGCAGTCCGCTTTCGCCGCAGCTTAGCTTTTCCGGCCACATGCTCCGTTTGGCCCGATGGCCGAACAAGGGCTATGCGCATATTGGCAAGCTCCACGAGAAGGGCGCCGTTTATGCCGATGGCCGCACCAAGGGGCCACGGCCGTCGTTCAGTCACGAGAAGCCAATCGGTGCGATCTTTTCGCCGCGCGAGCCGGCCTCTTCGGCATGGGCCGACGAATTTGCACGGACT
>CAYYOX010000942.1:0-2359 GCA_964473065.1 uncultured Planctomycetaceae bacterium
CGTGCCGGGGACGATCATCGGGCTGGGGGAATTGGCCTCGACGACCTGCTTCAGCTTATCCGTGTCGATCGTCTCCTTCTCGATCAACTCTTCGGCCAAGGCAATCAAAGCCGGGCGGCGGGTTTCGAGAATCTCGCGCACCTTCTCCTGCGAGCGGTCGATGATGTGCTTGATCTCCTCGTCGATCTCGCGGGCCGTCTCTTCGCTGTGCGACCGTTCGCGCGGCATTTCGCTCTGATTGCCCAGAAAGATATTGCGGCCGCTCTCGCGATAGTTGACGCGCCCCAGCCGGCTCATGCCGTAGTCCATGACCATGCTGCGGGCGATCTCGGTGGCCCGTTCCAGGTCGTTCTGCGCGCCGGTCGAGATGTCGTCGAAGATCATCTCCTCGGCCGCAATGCCGGCCAACAGCACCTGAATGCGACTCTCCAACTCGGCTTGCGTCAGCAGATAGCGGTCGCCCTCGGGCCGTTGCATGGTATAGCCCAAAGCGGCCAGACCCCGGGGAATAATCGAGACTTTGTGGACCGGGTCGGTGTTGGGCAGGCTGTAAGCGACCAGCGCGTGGGCACTCTCGTGGTAGGCGACGCGTTGCTTCTCGTCCTCGTGGATGATCCGCTGCCGCTTCTCCAGCCCGGTGGTGACGCGCTCGACGCCTTCGGTAAACTCGATCTTCGTGACGGCCTTCTTCTCGGCACGGGCGGCCAATAGCGCGGCCTCGTTGACCAGATTGGCCAGATCCGCGCCGACGAAACCCGAGGTGATCCCGGCGATCTCTTTCAGGTTGACCGACTCGTCGAGCTTGACGTTCTTGATGTGGACTTTGAGGATCGCCTCGCGGCCGCGTACGTCGGGCCGATCGACCAGCACGTGGCGATCGAACCGCCCGGGTCGCAAGAGGGCCGGATCGAGCGTTTCGGGTCGGTTGGAGGCGGCCAGGACGATTACGCCGCTGTTCGAGACGAACCCGTCCATCTCGACCAGCAGGGCGTTGAGCGTCTGCTCCCGTTCGTCGTGCCCGCCGACGATGCTTGACCCGCGGGTTTTCCCCAAGGCGTCCAGTTCGTCGATGAAGATAATGCAGGGGGCCTTGGCCTGGGCCTGCTGAAACATGTCGCGAACCCGTGCGGCCCCCACGCCGACAAACATCTCGACGAAGTCGGATCCGGAGATGCTGAAGAAGGGCACGCCCGCCTCGCCGGCGATCGCTTTGGCCAACAGCGTCTTGCCGGTCCCCGGCGGTCCGACTAGGAGCACGCCCTTGGGGATCCGCCCGCCGAGCGCTTGATACTTCTCGGGTGTTTGCAAGAAGTCGACCACTTCGCGGAGTTCGTCAACTGCCTCGTCGATGCCGGCCACATCGTCGAAGTCGATGTCGATGTCTTCCTGGGCGTAGAGCTTGCCTCGACTTCTTCCGAAGGCCATGGCCGAGCCGGCCCCGCCCACGCGTCGCATCATCATGAAGAAGATCAGCAGCATCACGCCCATGATGATGAACAGGTGTAAATAGCCCTCCCAAAAGTCAGGGGCCGCCTCCCCGCGGACATCGAATCCTTTCTCGATGGCCTGCTGGCTCAGCTTGTCGTTGGTATCGCCCCAGGGAAGATTCACCCGAAACTTCACGCCCTTCTCGGCCGGTTTTTCTTCCGGCTTGAAGATCTGCATGGTGACGGTGCCGGTGATCTGATGGGGGCCGAAATTCAGCTTGTCCAGTTGCGAGAACCGAACCTCGCTCTGGACCTTGCCCGACTCTTCGCTGACCACCACCGCCGGATCCATCTGAGTCGGATCGGTGCCGGCGGCCCCTTTCTCGATCAGCTTGACCAGGTCGCTGTAGCGGATCTCGACCATCCGATCGGTCGTCAGCAGGCTGATCAGAAAGAGTGTGCCAATCCCCAAGGCCATAAGATACCAGACGAAGTTCCCGCCCATGTGGGGGGAAGGCTTATCGGGGCCAGGACGTTCAGGTTTGTTTTTCGATTCCATGGTCAGATCATTGTGAGGCAAGCGGACAGAGATTCCACCCTCTATTATTCACTATTTTACGGTGGGAAAAAGGGTGAGGGCATCATTATACTATAAAACCGCGATTGTTGGTCGCTCCCGGCAGCTGGATGTAACACCTTCCCCCCAGTATTTTCCGGCGCGACCAGCGGTCGCGGCTTTATATATCGGGGCGCGACCAGCGGTCGCGGCTTTATGAAACCGCCTTGTCGCCGCCTTTTGCACAGCCTACAATGGGGCCCTGCTGATATTGCCCGTCTCTGCCTCACCGCGGCCAAACCTACCGAATGACCGATCGCGTAACTAATGTGGCCGTAATGGGTTCGACCGGAAGCATCGGTCGCAGCACGTTGGA
>CAYYOX010000943.1:0-2355 GCA_964473065.1 uncultured Planctomycetaceae bacterium
GGTCCACTTGTGGCCTTTGTACCGTTCGTAGATCTTCGGCGTGACCGTCTCGGTCGACGTGGCGGCCAGCACATCGGCGATGTTGTCGGCCACGATCACGGTGTCCGAGTCGCCGGCAATGGCTACGTCGATCGGATGCACGAGGCTTTTCTCTTTCTCCAGCAGCGTGGTCAGCTTGCCCGTCTCGTCGATCCTCATGATTCGTCCGCCGTCGCGCGGCAGGGCCAGCACCAGACCGTGAGTTCGATGCAATGCCATGCCGGTGGGCGTGAAGGGCGTGGTGACCCAACCCAGCACGCGGCCGTGCTCGTCGACCTGGTAAACCTTGCCAGAGCCCGTTTCATCGCCGGTCGCCACATAGAGCACGAACGCCGGAACTCTCTCGTGCGGGGGCGGAGGCACGTCTCTGACGTCGGCCAAGGGGCCGATGCCGCCGGGACCGCCTCGCAATCCACGACCTTCGCCGGGCGGGCAATCTTCACCGTCGCCACCGTCCGGTCCGAGATTGGCCAACATGCCCCGACCACCGCGTGATCCTGAACCTTCACCGGGCGGACAATCACCGCCACCCGAACCCGGACCGCCTCCGGAACCGGAGCCGCTCCCAGAGCCACTGCCGCTGCCAGAACCGCTGCCGGCGCCCGGACCTTGGCCGGAACCTTGGGCCAGCGCTTCACCGGGACTCTGACCTTCTCCTTCACACTCACCGTCTTCGCATTTTTCCCCGGACCCTTCGCCAAGTCCTTCGCCTTCGCCAGGTCCTTTGCCTTCAGCAGGTCCAGCACCTTCACCTTTGCCGGGACCTTTGCCCTTACCGGAACCAGAGCCCTCACCCGAGCCGGAACCGTCACCGGAGCCATCTCCGTCGCCGTCGCCGACGTGGATGTGTTTTGTGGTTCCGCCGTCATGGTGGATATGCGTCACGGTGCCGCCGTCGTGATGGATGTGGGTGGTCGTTCCACCGTCGTGATGCACGACCCGATCGCCGTCGTCATGGATAACAACCCGGTCGCCGCCGTCATGATGAATCACTCGGTCACCGTCGTACAGCACGACATCATCGTCGTCATGGACGACACGCATTCGGTCGTCGACAAACACATGATCCAGGTCGGATCTCGGAACGCGAACGGTTCTCGGGGTCCGATCTAGCATGGCTAGTCGATCGGGTTCATCGATGATTCGTCTGCTACCCTGCACGCGTACTGGGCGCGACGCGACGTGCTTAACACGGAAGAGCGGTTCGCGATGTTTCAGCCCGTCGAGGTAGAGTCCCCTCAGGTCGGCCCATTTCCCCTCGAAGATGACGAGCGACTTTCCGTCGTTCCATCCC
This sequence comes from uncultured Planctomycetaceae bacterium, assembly GCA_964473065.1. GTDB lineage: Bacteria > Planctomycetota > Planctomycetia > Pirellulales > Thermoguttaceae > CAYYOX01. Next base: position 1,334 of record CAYYOX010000943.1, read on the forward strand.
CAGAGTTCGCCGACTTCATTGCCGCTTGCGTCGGTGACGCGGAACTTGTGTTTCTTTCGGGCCTCGGGCGAGGCCTGGAAACCGACCTCGATGTGGAGATAGCGTTGCGGATTGTCGGTGGCGGCCGTCTTGCCGCCGGGTCGAGACCGGTTCAGCTTGGTCACCTTCGCGATGTGCCAGGGCGCCGAATCCTTTTCGACACGAACCGTCTGTTGGGCGACCGTCGAGCCGACGATGCCGATCAATGCCACGGCGGTAAGCCAGAAAATGCGGTTTCTCATCTTCGAGTCCTCCTATTATTGTGGGCCCCGCCGATCTTGGTCGATCGAACGGTCCCCAAATCGAGCCCTTATGCGCCACCTTCAATCTATCAGAATCGGGCCCAGGTTTCAACCACTGTTTCAACCACTATCGGGATGCCAGCTTGACCAATTTCGCTCGCGGTGTGATACTGCCGAAACAAAGTCCCCTGCGGAGGAGATCGACCGGACCGCCAAGACGAGTTGAGGAAACAAACCCATGAGCACCGAACCCCTTACCAGTGAACAACTTACGGATTTCCGGAAGGATTTCGAGGCGATCCGCGGCGAGGTCGGCAAAATCGTCGTCAGCCGGCCGGAAATCGTCGATCGGCTGCTCACAGCCGTGGTTGCCGGGGGGCATGTTCTGCTGGAAGGCGTGCCCGGGGTGGGAAAGACACTATTGGCCGAGACCCTGGCCGACGTGCTGGGGCTCGCGCCGCAACGGATCCAGTTTACGCCCGACCTGATGCCGGCCGACCTGATCGGCACCTACGTGGTCATGGAATCGGCACAAGGCCGACGAACGTTCGATTTTCACAAAGGCCCCCTCTTTGCCCACGTGGTCCTGGCCGACCAGATCAACCGGGCTACGCCCAAGACGCAATCGGCCCTGTTGGAAGCCATGGAGGGGCCGGTGATCACGGTCCCGACGGAGGCGTTCGAGTTGCCCGAGCCGTTCGTCGTCTGCGCCACGCAGAACCCGCTGCAAATGGAAGGCGC
>CAYYOX010000944.1:0-2342 GCA_964473065.1 uncultured Planctomycetaceae bacterium
ACTGCTCACTTTACGCGAAATCGGCGACTGGAGTCGCCTCCTACAAAAACCTCAGCGAATTCCCAGTCGCCGACCAAAAAGCCTTCGATGACAAACGACACGACCAATCTCGAACGCTATATCCGCCAGATGCGGTATCCGCCGCTGGGTGAGCAGGGGCAGCAACGGTTGAGCAAAAGCCGCGTGCTGGTCTGTGGTTGCGGGGCGCTCGGAACCGTGCTGGCCAATACGTTGGTCCGGTCCGGCGTGGGGGCCGTGCGGATTGTCGATCGTGACTTTGTCGAAATCAGCAACCTGCAGCGCCAAGTCCTCTTCACCGAAGACGACGTGGCGGCCCAATTGCCCAAGGCGATTGCCGCGGCCGAGAAACTCCGGCGGATCAATTCCGCGGTGGAAATCGAGCCGATCGTCGCCGACGTCGATCATACCAACATCGCCAAGCTATGCGAGAACGTCGACATGATCGTCGACGGGACCGACAACTTCGAGATCCGGTTCTTGATTAACGATTTCTCGGTCAAGCACGGCCTGCCCTGGGTCTACGGCGGTTGCCTGGGCGCTGAAGGGCAGTCGATGACCATTCTGCCCGGCGAAACGGCCTGCCTGCGTTGCCTGATGCAGGAATGTCCTCCGCCGGGCAGTACGCCCACTTGCGATACGGCCGGCATCGTCGGTCCGATCGTCAACGTGATCGCGTCGATCGAGGCCCTCGAAGCGATCAAGGTTCTAAGCGGCAATCGGGAGGCCGTCTCGCGACAGTTGACCGTCGTGGAGATGTGGGACAACTGCTTCCGTCAGGTCGACATCTCTTCGTTGCGAGAGCAGGTCGACTGCCCAACCTGCAAACGGGGCGAATTCCCTTGGCTGACCGGCCAACAAGGCAGCCGCTCGGCCGTGCTCTGCGGTCGCAACGCCGTGCAGTTGACCTATCCCGACAGCAGCGTGGTGCTCGAAGACTTGGCCCGGCAATTGGAAGAGGTCGGCCAAGTCAACCGCAATCAATTCTTATTGCGGCTGAAGGTCGAGAAGTACGAGATCACCGTCTTCCCCGACGGCCGCGCCATCATCGGCGGCACCGACAACGTGGCCGAAGCGCGGACCGTGTACGCGAAGTATATCGGCAACTGAGATCATACATACCGGGCCATCAGCCGATCGACCAGCCCGGGTGAAAGGCGATTGAGCCACAGCAGCAGTTTTCCCCAGCGATAGGGGATGATCTCGTGCCGGCCGCTGCGGATGGCGCGGACCGTTTGGCGGGCGACGTAGGCCGAGGAAACCGGTGCGTGCTCCGGCCAGGCCGGTTCGCCCGTCTTCTGCAGCACGCGGTCGAAAAACTCGGTCTCGGTCGTGCCGGGGCTGACGACCAAGACGTCGATCCCCAGCTTGGTGAATTCGGCACGGATCGATTCGCTGAACCCATGGACGGCGAACTTGCTGGCCGCATACTCGCTGTTGTGCGGTACGCCGCGCCGGCCCAGGATCGAGCTGACGTTGACCACGATCGGGTTCGTGCCTGCTTTCAACAGCGGCAAGGCGGCTCGGGTCATCTCCACCAGCGAGAAAAAGTTGACCTCCATGAGGCGTCGCACGCGATCCGCATCGGCGTCGGCGAACAGTCCCATCGCCCCCAACCCGGCGTTGTTGACCAGGATGTCGAGTCCGCCATACGCAGTCTGGGCCGTCTCGATCGTTCTCTGGCGCACGGCCGGGTCGGTAATATCTCCGGCAACGATCTCCGCGCGTCCGCCGTTGACACTGATTTCCTCGGCCAGTTCACGCAGTCGCTCCTCGCGTCGGGCCGTGACGACCAGTTCGGCGCCCGCCCGAGCCAGTTCCAACGCCAAAGCCCGGCCGATGCCGCTGGAGGCGCCGGTCACCAGGGCCCGACTCCCTTCGATCTCGCGTTTTGCCATGGGTAATTTTCGCCCAGAACGGGGAAGGTCGCCGTGCCGGCGACCGCTAAACACTATCCACCAACCACTATCCACTGCCCACCAGCATCACGCTACATCTTCCACCTGCGTTTCATGGGGCGCGTCGATGCGTTGATTCTTATGCGGCCGGACTTCCACGCCGTTCTCGTTGATCTGGCCCAAGTAACTTTGGGGAAGTCGGCAGTGGATAACGACGCGAGTGTCTCGATACTTCTTGGAAAGGACCTCGCCATGGGCAGCGAGAAATGCCATCAGCCGCCCGTTTTCCACGCCCATCTCGACATCGACGTCCAGGAACGAACGGCTTAGCGCATCGCTGACGGCCGAGGCCAGTTGCAGCAGCCCGTCGCCACTCTGCGCGCTGATGCCGATAGCGCCCGGGTAACGGTTCAGGATGCCTTCGAG
>CAYYOX010000945.1:0-2325 GCA_964473065.1 uncultured Planctomycetaceae bacterium
ACTCATGCGCGGTCTGAAGAAGTGGAAGGGCAAGGCGCTCGAGAAGTATCGCGAAACCTTCAAGCCCGACGATCGGTAGTGCCTTTCGGCAATCACCTGCGCCGCTAAACGGGGTGACTCAACGGCCCAACTTCCAGCGGGCTCGTCGCACGTCGACGATTGTCAAGCGGCCTTCGTGGCTTAGATGATGCACGCCGCGAACTTCCGGTGCGAAATTTGGCCCGATATGGGCGACTTCTCGCTCCTCGTAATCCGAAGTCGATAGGGTGACGATTTCGTTGATTCGGATGGCGTAGCCGTAGCCGTCGGTGCAATCTTGCGACGGTCGATAGAAGCGGCCCTTGTGCTCGAAGAGTTTGCCGGCCGGTCGGGCACGACGCACGTCGGAGACGATCGGGTTCTTAGGGTGCGGAGTCCAGTTATCGCTCAAGGGGCTCTCGGCATGGAATAGGAACAGTTCGTCCCACTGGGAACATCCTTCGCCGGCCTGGAGGTTGGTAAACAGCCACCAACGATCCTCGAAGTGAAACAGCGTGGCGTCGATCGCACACAGATCGTCGAAGAGCGTTTTGTGAAGTTCCCAACGGTCGGGAAACTCGACGCACCGATAGACGTCGGTCGTCTTCTTGCCCGGCGACTCCGGCAGCATGTAGTACTCGCCGTCGTGCTGAAACACCAAGGGATACGACAAGTGGTGCGGTGCTTCGAGGATCTTACGGGGAGTCGTATGCTGGCCCTGCTCGTCCATTTCGATCAGCGAGATGTGCCCCTTGCCCGCGGCGTAGGGGAATTCCTCGATAAAGATGTAGTACTTGCCGTCGCAGTGGACAATATGAGGATCGGCCCAAAAACGGTCCTTCGGCGGCGCGATCGGCACGAATCGCCATAGGGATGTTGCTATCTGGGACACGGCTATCCGATCGTCGAGCCGAAAGATCAGGCCCCACTGATCGAAGCGAAACTTGGCGCGAAGCCGCCCGACGGCCCGACGTACAATCAGCCGAACGAGCGGCCCGATGAATTGGGCGTTAGTCGGTTGGACGTAGAGCCGATTAGAGTAGAAGTTCGGCGCCGCGTTCTCGGCGTCGACCTGCTCGAAGAAAGCCTCTTCGCCCAACCGGTGCAACGCTTCGAGCTTTCGCGGCAGAAAGTGAAGACTCTTCCAGAGCAACTGGTGGCGGTTCCGCTGGACCGATGACGGGTTCGTGGCGCCATACGACCGGACAAGGACCGTCCCGTTATCCAGATCTTCGCCGAGGATCTGCAGGATCGAGCCCGTGGTGGCGTGCCGCTCGAAGACTTCCCAGAAACCGGCCGGACCACCCCGGTTGACCCGATTGTCGCCATGGTGAAACGACCAAACGCCATACGGGGATGCCTTGAGGATCTCGCCGCGAAGGATCCGAAACCCCAGCCGAACAAAGACATCAAGGCGATGTTCGCCAATTGCGTCGAGGTCGGGCTGCTCGAACCGGTCGGAGAATTTCGTCCGTCGGGGTGCGACTTTCAGCACCGGCACGTCGGCCAAGAGTTCGGCGGCGTCCATGGGCTGATCGGCATACGGCCTCAAGTTGCGGCAACGCCATCGGTCGAATTTGCGATAGAGCAGATAGAGCAAACTGCCGCGGGCGCGAAACAACTTGGTGAGAAGGCTCTGTTTTTTTACCGCGGGACGTTCGTTTAGAACCACCAAGTCGATCCGGGCATAGTCGGACGCCTGGACGATCTCCAACATCCGGTACGTCCACGCCGGCACTGTGAAACCGTCCAAAAGCAGGCCGACGCGAAGCTTTTCTCGCTGGGGCATCTTGCGCTGATCCGCATTGAACGGCCAGAGGGGTAAACAGCCTTGGTCACTCGCTCCGACTCGTAATTTCCAACAGGTGGTAGCCGAACTGGGTCTGGATCGGGCCGTGAACCTTGCCGACTTCCTCGTTGAAGACGACCTGATCGAACTCCGGCACCATCTGCCCTTCCGAAAATTCGCCCAGATCTCCGCCCTTTTCGCCCGACGGACATTGGGAGTTCTCGAGTGCCAAAGCGGCAAAATCTTCGCCGGCTTCAATCTTCGTTTTCAACGCCAGGCAGGCTTCTTCCGTTTCGACGAGAATGTGACGCGCGGCAGCTTTGGCCATCTTCGGGCTCCTTTCTGAGGTTTTTCTTGACGCTTCGGACGCACCAGCCACCCGGCCGGACATCGCATCTTTTGTCCCAGCATACCCGTTTTGCGGGATTCTGCAACCGCAACTTGCGGCAAGTCGATCTTGTGAAGTGGAAAATGGGGACTGGCTCCGAGCATGAATCGATGCTAAACCCGCCGGAAAT
>CAYYOX010000946.1:0-2324 GCA_964473065.1 uncultured Planctomycetaceae bacterium
TTGGCAAGATCGTTTCGCGGGACATCGCGATGAGTGCCAAGATTCTGCAGTTAGTCAGCTCGGGATTCTTCGGAACGCCGCAGCGTGTTTCCGACGTGTTTCAGGCAGTCAAGCTGCTAGGTTGCGAGACAATCCGCGACCTGGTCGAGTTCCCGGGTGTTTTCCGCACACTAGCCCGCATTTCTCACCAGCCGTGGGATTTTGGAATTTTGGGCGGTGTTTGGACATGATACGAGCGTGGCGCGACGATGGGGAACGACTCGGCGAAGTTTGTGCGCAAAGATGGGTGGCTGGCGAGGCATGCGGGGAATGCGGGCGTTGCGATTCGGTCGCGGGGCAGTCCGATGCGCACGGCCGGCCCTCGCTCGGCCATAGAGACCGTGCGTTGCAGCACTAAATCGACCGACGCCATGCGTCAGCAACGTAACACAACCGGCGGCGCGCGGCGAATGTTCGCAAGAACCTCGACAAACTGGTCTCGGTACGGACAGCTCTCGGAAAACGAGACCCAAATCTTCCGGACCGTGATCCGCACCAACGCGCCGATTTTCAACAGCTTCAGGCGGATCGTGCTACATTGGGCCCGTTGAAGCGGAGTGCCGGCAAGACCGATTCGACGCATCCCACTGAGCAACACGTAGCTGATCGACGACAGGTAGAGACGAATCTGATTCGCGCGCATGTCCTCGGCACTGGTGCGATCGGCAAAGAGCATTAACTGCTGCTCCTTGATGCGGTTTTCCATTTCGCCGCGGCCACAGTACAAATTCTCGTAAAGCAAACGCCCCTCGTACTGCTCCTTCGACAGCGAGGACACGACAAAACGCGAGTTCGGGCCCTTGGCAAGATGCTCTGCTTTGCCGACAACGCGACGCTCGCGCGACCAGCTTGTCTGCGTTTGATACCTAAAATCCTTGAACCGTCGCGCCGACTCACCGGTCGCCTCGGATTCCGCCTTGGCCAGTTCCAATTCCAAGTCGATTTCCCAACGAAGCACGCTGTTTTTCGCCAACCCCAAGATATAGTCGACGCCGTGATCTTCACACCATCGCATGATGTTTTCGCGGCAAAAGCCCGAGTCGGCGCGGACAATGATTTGCACGTCGGGCCATTCTTGCCGGATTCGCTCGACCAGCCCGGCGAGTTTCTTGACGCTGCCGGCCGCACCGTCTTGATCGGCCGGGCGAAGCTGGGCACACAGCAGGTGCTCGCCGCAAAACACGTAAAGCGGCATGTAGCAATACTCTTTGTAGTAGCCCTGAAAGAAGCGGCCGAGCTGATCGCCGTGGATCGGATCGTCGGTCGCATCGAAGTCGAGGATGATCTGCTTGGGCGGCGTCGGATGGGCTTCGATAAAGAAGTCGGTTAGAAGCGATTCCATCTGGCCCAGGTCGGCCGTGATCTTTTTGTAGCGGCTGTTCTTATCTGCCCGAGGAGGTGACAGTTCGAGTCGATTGAGCGTGCTCTTGCCGGCCAACGCTTTGCCGCGATCCCGTTCTCGGGCGCGATCTTGCCCGGTCGGATCTTGTTTGCCGACCAGTACGGCCATCAGCGGATCGTGTCGCAGTTGGTCGTGGTCGTTGAGATCTTCGTAGCCCAACGCGAGTCCATAGACCCTTTGGCCGATCAGTTCGGCGACCGAGTGCACGGTCCGACTGGGATCGCGGTGATCGGTGAAGCACCCGGCAAATCGACCGATGATCTCCAATTTCGTTTCGACTTCCCTCAGCAGTAGTGCCCCGGCGTCGGACGTGATGGCCCCGCCGTCAAAACTACCGCGAATTTCCCGCTTCGCAAGGGGCTGAAAATCGAATCGATCTGTGTTACACTCTGTTTGCACCGGGTCGCCTCCTTGTATGTGACATAACCTGTTGTTCGCAAAACAAGTTATCGCATACAAGGTGGCCCGGCGCAATACCACTGGTGAGAAATGCGGGCTAGCCCGGGTTCGTCCCGAACCCCGCCTCAACCAACGCCGCTTCGTAGTCGGCGGGGCTGTTGACGTTGATCAGACTCCGCAGGCCCGGGTCGACGACGGTTAGCTCGTCGGTGCTGATCCGGCGGGTGTTGACTTGATCTAGTAGAAACACGGGCCGTAATCGGTCGGTGGCTAATAGGGTCTCGATCTGCGGCAGAAGGTGCGTGCGATAAACGGCCGTCAGCGGGTGGTAGAAGCCGTCGATATGCGGCACGGCCGCGTCGAAGTCGGCCGATAGCTCGATCATCAGCCGAATCAGCGCCGGCTCCAGCAGCAGTACGTCGCAGGCGGTGACGAAGGCGGCTTCGACTTCTTCGGCCAGCGATCGTAATCCGGCCGCCAGACC
>CAYYOX010000947.1:0-2316 GCA_964473065.1 uncultured Planctomycetaceae bacterium
CAACGAAACCAACACGCTCTATGTGAACGACGGCACCGGGATGTTCGAGGACCGTACGTTGGAGACGCATTTGGGCATGGCGAGCACCCCCTACACGGCATTTGGCACCGGCTGGTTCGATTACGACAACGACGGATGGCTCGATATCCTGACCGTCAACGGCGCCGTGCATACGCTCGAGGACCTGGCCCGTGCCGGGGATCCCTATCCGTTTCGTCAACGCAACCAGTTATTCCGCAATCTTGGTCAGGGCCAGTTTGAAGAAGTGACCGAGAAAGCCGGGGCCGTCTTTGACCTTTCGGAGGTCAGTCGCGGTATGGCGTTGGGCGACGTGGACAACGACGGCGATGTCGACGTCCTGGTGACCAACGACAACGGGCCGGTACGCCTGCTAATTAACCAGGTCGGCAACCGCAAGCCCTGGATCGGTCTGCGGTTGGTGGATGGGCGAAGCGGAAGCGATCTCCTGGGCACGCGCGTGGCCGTCTATCGGCCGAAAGGGCCCGCGCTATGGCGATACGTCCACACGGCCGCCAGCTACCTGTCGGCCAACGATCCCCGCGTGCTAGTGGGGCTTGGCGAGGCGACGGAAGTCACCAAAGTAGACGTCCATTGGCCCGACGGAACGGTCGAAGGGTGGACTTCCCTGCTGGTAAATGCCTATACTACGCTCCGTAAGGGAAGTGGTACAACGGCCCAAGAGGTAGAGTCGCCGTGAGTCGACGTTCCATAACATCGCGAGCTTGGATTGGGACATCGCGAGCTTGGATTGGACTAATGGCCGCGATCGGTTTGTCGGGGCTTGGATTGATCGGGGCGTGCGGCCGGTCGACGCCACCGACCCAGAACGATTCGGCGCCGGAGGAGGAATCCGCCGGGCTGGTCCCGGTCCCAATCCCGATTCCCGATCTTACGAGGCTGGACAAGCTGGTTCAGCAACAGATTCACGATCGCCAGGCGGCGCTTCGAGCAGTTCAGAAGAAGCCCGATCTTCCTGCCGGCAAACTAGCTTCCGCCTTCGGCGACATGGGCATGTATTATCACACGTATGAGTTCTATGATGCGGCCGAAGCATGCTACCGCAATGCGCACCAGTTAGCGCCGAAGGTGTTCGCCTGGTCGTATTATCTCGGGCAGGTTTATCGCCACGAGGCGGAACCGGAGAAGGCGGTCGCGATGTTCGAAAGCGCGTTGGCGCAGAAGCCCGATTCGGTCGCGGCGCTGGTGGCCTTGGCCGAAACCCATCTGCTGGCCAATCAACCGGACCGTGCCGAGACGTGGTTTGAGAAAGCCCTGGAATTGGACGCTTCCTGCGCGGCCGCGATGGCGGGCCGGGGAAAGATTGCCGCGTCGCAACGCGATTTCAATGCCGCGGTCGAGCATTTCGAGGCTGCGCTGAAGGCCCAGCCGAACGCCGACGCGATCCATTATTTACTAGCCATGGCCTATCGCTCGTTGGGAAACCGGTCGGAAGCTGCCGCGCACCTGGAAAAGCGCGGCAAAGTCGCCGCCCGAGTGGCCGATCCGCTGATGGCCGAGTTGAAACGATTGCGGACCGGAGGACGGTTCTTCGAGCAGCGTGGCGTCTCCTCGGGCGAGGCCGGAGATCTCACCGCCGCCATGCGCGATCTTCACAAAGCCATCGAGGCCGACCCCAAGAACGCCACGGCCCACGCGAACCTGGGAACGGCCTTGGGCCTCTCCGGCCAAACGGAGGCCGCGATCGAGGCCTTTCGCGAGGCCTTGCGACTTGACCCCAAGTATGTCCTAGCCCATTTCAATCTGGCCGTCCTTCTGAACCGACAGGGAGCGAGTGATGAAGCGGTGGAGCATTTTCGCCAGGCGATCCAGAGAGATCCGCAGTACCTTGACGCCCATTTGGGTCTGGCCAATCTGTTGGTCACCCTAGGAGACCACGAGACGGCGGCCGAGCACTACGCCCGAGTGATCGAGATCGATCCGGCCCATGCGGACGCTCGGCTGAAGCAAGCCATTGCGCTGAGCCGTGCAGGGCGCTACGCCGAGTCGCAGCAGCGACTGCAGGAAGCTCGCGCGGTTCTGCCGGAAAGCATGATCCTTACCCACGCCATGGCTCGCTTGCTGGCCGCCTGTCCCGATCAGAGCGTTCGCGACGGCCGCCGCGCGTTGCAGTTCGCCCTGGCCGTGTTCAAGGACCGCAAGAGCGTGAAGCACGCCGAAACAGTGGCTATGGCCTATGCCGAACTGGGGGATTACGCGGAAGCTAAGCGCTGGCAGACGCTGGCCCTCTCGGTAGCCCAAAAAGAAAAACAGGTCGACGCGATGCCGCGATTGCGC
>CAYYOX010000948.1:0-867 GCA_964473065.1 uncultured Planctomycetaceae bacterium
CGGTGTTGGTCCCGACCGAGGGGCTCTCGGTCTGCAAGACGACCAGGATCTCGTCGTTGGCCTGCTCGTAGTGGTCGCCGGGCGAGGCGTCGAAGTTCAGGCTGTGCATGCCGCCGCCGACGCTACGGTTGCCGACCGGCGGATACTTGGCCGCGGCGATGGCCGTCTTGGCCTGTTCGACCGTATCAACCATCGGCACGACAATCCCCCAGGCCCCCGCGTCGAGCACCCGTTTGATGCAATAATGATCCCCCTCGGGCACCCGAGCCAGCGGCACGCAGCCGCCGTCGGCCACAGCGGCAAAGATCGTGGCGGCCTGGCCCCAGTCGAAGGCCATGTGCTCGATGTCCAGCGTAAGCCAATCGAACCCGCTTCGGGCAAGAATGCGGCTGGCGTGCAGGTTGCCGAACGAAAGCCAAGTGCCGAACGAGGGCTTGCCTTGGCGGAGTTTTTCCTTAACGGGATTGGTCTTCATGGCGGGGGCTCCTTTACTGAGGCGTGAGGCACGTATCGACAAACGGTCCATTTTCCCCAATCCCACCCAAAATGCAACCCCCCCCTGCCCTGCCGCTTGGCAACCATCTTGCCGCTTGCGGCTTTGCACTCGATCTTCCAAGACGCCCGTCTCTCCCGTGGAAATCTACGCCTTCTCAAAGGGAGATCATACAGTTTGAGGTATCGAGATAGAGATACTGCCATTCTCAAAACATAAAACATACCACGGACGCGTACAGCAGGAGAAACAACAAGAACGCCAGCCAACCGTTCAGCCATCGACCTTTCCACCAAGCTCTTCCAGCCACAACCGCCAAGGAACCTGCCAAAATGTAAAGAAGACTCGAACTGCAAGTGAGAGCCATCAGAAAG
>CAYYOX010000948.1:877-2311 GCA_964473065.1 uncultured Planctomycetaceae bacterium
ATCCTTTCACGGAACGCCAGCCAAACAAGAATGACGACTCTCGCAACTCCCGCCACTAGCAGCATCCCGCCAAAGATATAGAGGAGCGTTACCGGAATCACGCGCCAACGGAACCACCGCGGCTTGGACTGCTTGTCGCCGCTGGGCAGTTCATCCTGCAAGACGTGAACCGCCGGCGACTGGTAGGGATTGGGTTCGGTAGTGTTTTTCGACATGGCCTCACTACATCCCGTTCAACCATCCTGCTGCGGCGTCAACGCACGTCCGCACTGTGGGCAACTGGGCGCCAATCGCGACACGTAACGCCCACAGTCGGGGCAAGGAAACAGGTTCGGGTTATTGGCGTACTGATCGCGGTTCTTTCGCGTCGCATTTTCGACCCCTTTTTTAATCACGAAGAGTATCAACACCACCACGAGCACGGGAGTCCCGAGCATCATGGCAATGAGAATCAATTCCATAGGGCCGGGCATTCCAATGAAAGAAATCAAGTCCATGGCAATCTCCTTTTCCTTGCATCTGAAAACGTCATTTCTCGAATCAGGTCCTTTGTGCTCGATACCAACGAATCAACCGGTTGGTCGAACTGTCGTGGTTCAACTCCGTTTCCGCATCCGATTCCAGCTCCGGCAAGATCCGCTTGGCCAGCACCTTGCCCAGCTCGACACCCATCTGGTCAAAACTGTTGATCTCCCAGATAATCCCCTGCACGAAGATCTTGTGCTCGTACAACGCGATCAGCTTGCCGAGCGTCTCCGGGTCGAGGCGCCGGGCCATGATCGTGTTGGTCGGCCGGTTGCCTTCGAACGTTTTGTGCGGGACCAACTCGGCCGGGATCCCCTCGTCGCGAACCTCTTCGGCCGTCTTGCCAAAGGCCAGGGCCTCGGTCTGGGCGAAGAAGTTGGCCATAAGTTTCTGATGATGGTCGCCCAACGGGTTGTGGCTCTGGGCGAAGGCGATGAAATCGGCCGGCACCAGCTTGGTGCCCTGGTGCAGCAGTTGATAGAAGGCGTGTTGCCCGTTGGTGCCCGGCTCACCCCAGACAATCGGCCCGGTCTGCCACCCGACCGCCGAACCGTCCAACGTGGTCGACTTGCCGTTCGACTCCATGTCACCCTGCTGGAAGTAGGCGGCGAATCGGGACAAGTACTGATCGTACGGCAGAATCGCGTGACTCTCGGCCCCGAAGAAGTTGTTGTACCAGATGCCCAACAGGGCCAAGATCACCGGCATATTGCGATCCAGCGGCGCGGTGCGGAAGTGCCGATCCATCGCATGGTAGCCGTCGAGCATCCGGCCGAAATTCTCCGGCCCAATAGCAATCATCAGCGGCAGGCCGATCGCCGGCCTGTGCGACTGTTTGTAGCTAAACGTGGCGTTCGTGGGCATCTTGGCCATCATCCGGAAGATGGCCAGGTCGCGTTGTTTCGGATC
>CAYYOX010000949.1:0-2310 GCA_964473065.1 uncultured Planctomycetaceae bacterium
AGTTGCCGTTGCGTACGGTAATCGCGCCGCAGTTGTCGCAAGGGGGCGCGTCGGCTTGGAAAAGGGCGAACTGCTCGCCGCGGCTGGCCGGCGCGGCCGATAATCGGTCGTGCAGCAGCATGCCGCCAAGCTCGATGGTGGCCGTGGCGGCTTTGGCTGTGCCGTTGCCGTTGGAAGAACCGTTCGTCCCAGCGGATCCTTGCTTGCCGTTTGGCCCGCCAGCCGTCGTGGCGGCGGGCCGACGCTCGGCGTCCGGATCAGTATCACCTCCCGGGCTCGGTTCGGAAGATGGGGCCGGGATGCCCTTGTTCGCCTCCTTGTAGCCTGGCAGGAACGTGATCCCCAGCCAGCGGAAGATGTAGTCGACGATGCTCTTGGCAATGCGGATGTCGGGGTTCTTCGTGTAACCCATCGGCTCGAACCGCGTGTGCGAGAACTTGTTCACGTACACTTCCAGCGGCACGCCGTATTGCATACTCATCGAGATGGCCGTGCCGAAGCAGTCCATCAGCCCGCCGATGGTGCTGCCTTCCTTGGCCATGATGATGAACAGTTCGCCGGGCCGACCGTCGGGATAGAGCCCCACGGTGATGTAGCCTTCATGGCCGGAGATGCTGAACTTGTGGGTAATGGAATTTCGGGTATCGGGCAGGCGTTCTCGGCGCGGGGCGGTCAGTTGCTTCTCGGTCGCTTTGTCTGCCTTGGCTTTGGTCGAGAGCGGCTGCACTTCCTTCGATCCGTCGCGATAGATGGCCAAGGCCTTGAGGCCCGACCGCCAGCCTTCCGTATAGGCGTCGGCCACGTCCGCTTCGGTGCTGTCCTTGGGCATGTTGACCGTCTTGGAGATCGCCCCGGCAATAAACGGCTGCGCCGCCGCCATCATCCGGATATGGGCCTTCCAGACGATCGATCGGGTTCCGCCGGGTGGCTGGAACGCACAGTCGAACACGGGCAAATGCTCGGTCTTCAGGTCGGCCGCGCCTTCGATCGTGTCTTCCTTGTCGATGTAGGCCACGATTGATTCGACTTCCGCCGCATCGTAGCCGAGCGTTTCCAGGGCCAAGGGGACCGTCCGGTTGACCATCTTCAGCATCCCGCCGCCGGCCAACTGCTTGTACTTCACCAACGCGATTTCCGGCTCGATGCCCGTGGTGTCGCAATCCATCATGAAGCTGATCGTGCCGGTCGGGGCCAGCACGGTGGCCTGGGCGTTGCGGAACCCGTGCCGCTTGCCGCTGGTTAGCACGGCGTCCCAAAGCTCGCGGGCCGCGTCCTTGAGATATCTTGGGCAATGCTCGACATGGTTCGCCTTCTCCCAGTGCATCTCCATGACCTTCAGCATCGGATCGCGGTTTTCGGGGAACCGATCGAAGGTCCCCACGGCCGCGGCCAATTCGGTGCTGGTTAGGCAGGCCGTCCCGTGCAACAGGGCCGTCAATGCACCGCAAAGTCCCCGGGCTTCGTCCGAATCGTAGGGCAATCCGCTGGCCATCAGCAAGCTGCCCAGGTTCGAGTAGCCCAGCCCCAGCGGTCGGTAAGCGTGGCTGTTCTCCGCGATCTGAGCGGTCGGATAGCTGGCATGGTCGACCAGAATCTCCTGGGCGATGAACACGATACGACAGGCCGTCTTGAATCGTTCGGCGTCGAACGTGCCGTCCTCGCGGCGAAACTTCATCAGGTTGATGCTCGCCAGATTGCAGGCCGAGTCGTCCAGGAACATATATTCGGAACAAGGATTCGAGGCGTTGATTCGACCCGAGTTGGGGCACGTGTGCCAGCGATTGATCGTCGTGTCGTACTGCACGCCCGGGTCGCCGCAGCACCAGGCCGCATGGGCCATCCGCTCGAGCATTTCGCGGGCCTGATAGACGGGGCCTTCTTTCGTCTCGTCGGTGACCCAATGCGTGGCCCAACGCTTGTCCTGCTCGACGGCCCGCATGAACTCATCGCTGATGCGAACCGACAGGTTGGCGTTCTGGAAGGGGACCGTGTCGTAGGCCTCTTGCGGGTCGTAGCCTTCTTCGATCAGCAGGCGGACCTTTCTTTCTTCCTTGTTCTTGCATTCGGCAAACTCCATCACGTCGGGGTGCCAGTCCTTGATCGACTGCATCTTGGCGGCCCGACGCGTCTTGCCGCCGCTCTTGACCACCGCGGCAATCTGGTCGTACACCCGCATAAACGACAACGGCCCGGAAGGGCTCCCGCCGCCGGAAAGCTTCTCGCGATGCGAACGCAACGTGGAAATGTCGGTCCCCGTGCCGGAACCGAACTTGAAGAGCATGGCCTCGCTGCGGGCGAGCTCCATGATGT
>CAYYOX010000950.1:0-2307 GCA_964473065.1 uncultured Planctomycetaceae bacterium
GATGCTACCGGTCTATCAAATCGAACCCGCTGCTCCCTATTTGGGGAACGAGAGACGCATGGCTGAACTGACGCCGGAAATTGTCGCCCAAGTAATCGAGGCCTGCAAAGCGGGTGCTGGGGAGGCTGCCGACGCACTTGGCCGTGCGCTGGATGCGAAGATCACGCTATCGGTCGGCGAACCCGGCTCGGTGGATGTCGACGCCCTGCCCGAGGAGCTTTCCGACGCTGGTTTGGCCGTAGTGCTGACCGTCGGCGAGGCGGCGGCCGTGCTGCTATTGCCAGCATCTTCCGGGATGGTGCCCGAGTGGTGTGCCGATCCGGACCCGACCGGCCAGAGCAAGCTGGCCACGCTGGCGCAAGAGTTGGGCATGCTCCTGCTGCCGGAGGAGTTTATCTCCGACGACTTCAAAGCGGGGCAGGTGAAGAACCTTTCGGGCGCGATTCGGCGTGGCGGAGTGGCCAGCGGTGCGGGCATGGTGCCGCTTGAGTTGGAGTCCGACGGAAACAAGGCCGTTGCCCAGTTCATCTGGCCCGTGCCGAAGCCCGGCGCGGTCGTCGGCTCACCCGCCCCGAAACCGAAGCCGGCAGAAAAGAAAGCGGCCGCCAAACCCACGGCCGCCAAACCCACGGCCGCAAGCCCTACGCCGGCACCGCCGAAGCCGGTCGGCCAAACGCCGAAGCAACGTCGGCTGGTCAGTGCCAAAGACCTCCCAAATTACACGCGGAGCCTGTTGCGGATCAAGGTCCCGGTGGTGGTCAAGTTGGCCGAAAAGCGTCAGCCGTTGGGTCGGGCGATCGAGCTGTGCCCCGGTACGATCATCCAGTTCGAGAAATCGTGCGAGGATATGCTGGAAATGAACGTCGGCGAGCTAGCGATTGCCACCGGCGAGGCCGTCAAGGTGGGCGACAAGTTCGGCCTGCGGATCACCTCGATGATCATGCCCGACGAACGATTCAACGCGGTCCAACCCCCGGGGAAATGACAGATTCCCGTCGGCCGAGTCCTCACCCGGATTATTCATCCGTCATCTGGGCAAACGGCATGGCACCGGGTAGACTGTCGATCTGGGTGTTACAGGTCTTATAACTTCATGGCTGCCACGCCGATGATCTTTCTGGTCGACAACTACGACTCGTTTACCTACAACTTGGTCCAGCGGCTCGGTGAAATCGATCCGTCGCTGGACCTTCAGGTGGTGCGCAACGACAAGATTACGGTCGAAGAGATCGAGTCCCGGGGGCCGTCGCACCTGATCATCTCTCCCGGCCCGTGCACGCCGGATCAGGCCGGCATCTCGGTCGCCTGCGCCAAGCACTTCGCCGGGCGGATACCACTAATGGGGGTATGCCTGGGTCATCAGTCGATCGCCCAAGCCTTTGGGGCGAAGATTGTCCGGGCCGAACGACTGATGCACGGCAAGACCGATCGGATCCACCACGACGACCGGGGCCTGTACAAGGGCCTGGAAAACCCGTTTATCGCCACCCGCTACCACAGCCTGATCGTGCGGCCCGACACGCTTAGCGACCAATTCGAGGTCTGTGCCTGGTGCGAAGACCCCGATGGCCGCCGCGAGATCATGGGCATCCGCCACAAGCAGCTTCCCATCTTCGGCATGCAATTCCACCCGGAAAGCTTCCTGACCGAGCTGGGCACGGAGCTTTTGCGTCGTTTCCTGGCCGTCTGAGCCCGCCAAATTCTCTGAAAAAACGCGGAAAACGGGTATTTCTCTCTCGCAATCTGCCCTCGCAATCGGCCATAATGACGGCTGTCGTGGGTTTCTGTAAAAACCCGGTTCGCCCCGGGGCCAATCTTGCAATAGGAGAAACGAAGATGAACGTACTGACCAGTTCATGGCGCGGCCTGCTAGCCGCGGTGGCGTTGACCGCTTTCTTGGCCCCCATTCCCGGCCAGGCCATGGCCGACGGGGACCGACGCGAGATCGAAGAGCACGAGCGCCACGTGATCGAGGAAGACGGCCATCGTGAAGTCGAAGAAATCGACCGACACATCATCGAAGAAGACGGTCGCCGCGAAGTCACCGAGCGGGAATTTCGATCCGTCGAGGATGGCGACAATATCGAGCGACGCCTCGAAGAACTTCGCGGAGAGTTCCGCGAACTGCGAGAACGGTCCGAGCACATCGAACGCGAGCTAAGAGAAGAAGAAGAAGAGGAGGATGACGAAGACGATGATGAAGATGAGGATGATGACGAAGAGGAAGTCGAACAGTTGCACCGGGAGCTTGGCGAGATTCACGAGCGGATGGAACAGATCGAGCGCGAAATCCACGAGGTCGAACAG
>CAYYOX010000951.1:0-2302 GCA_964473065.1 uncultured Planctomycetaceae bacterium
ACGCTGGCGAGGGCAAGATCGGCTGCGGTCTGGGGCCGGACGGTTCCGGCCCGGACGGCCTGGGGACCGGCGGGCTTGGCGACGGCAACGGGCCTTGCGGCTATGGCCCGGACGGCTTCGGCGCGAACTTCCTTGCCTACGAGACGCCCGAGCTGGCAGACGCCACGTGGAAATTCGCGGCCGTGCCGATCGACTCTGCGGGCAATCCCGCCTCACCGTCTACCGGAACGGAGATAGAGCTAACACTGGCCGGCACGCCCAAGAAGCCGGCGAGCGTCAAGGCCGCCAGTTGGGACGACCCGAGCGAGACGGTAACTCTGACACTGGGCCTCAGCCCGGACGATGAAGGATAGCCATTATGGACGAATCGTATCCAGCTGACAGCGTGGTTCAGCCGCTCTACAACGCAGGCGGCAACACTCACCTTCAAGGTGACACCGGTATTCCCCATCCGCTGGCGGGAGAAGATCCCTGGATTCTCAACAAAACCAAATTGACGAACTGGCTCGACCGCGTGCTCGCGGCGACGGTCAACAACTTCAGGGTCTATCACAACGCAACAGAGGACAGCGCGTTGCAGTGTAGCGTCCATCCCGGCAGCTGCCGCGTTGGCCTGTCGGAATTGACATTCAGCGGCGAGAACGACATCAATCTGACCAACAACCAGACCAACTACATCTACCTGTACGACAACGCCGGGACGCTGACGATCGGCGTCTCGATCAGCAGCTACCCCGATCACGCCGTTACTCCTCATTTTCCGCTGGCGAGGATCACGACGTCGGGCGGTGTGTACAGCGTCGAAGGGATTGTCGACGATCGCGCCCCCGGCCTGTGGTCGTTGCCTGGCGCCGGCGGCGAGTTGGCCGAGATCGAGGCGGTGGCCTCGACGCCGCATACGATCACGGCGGGCGAATCTGGCAAGACGTTCACAAACGAAGGCGCGACGGCGCAGATCGTCCATACGCTACCGGCGGCGGCGGCGGGTTTGAAGTTCCGGTTCTACGTTCAAGATTCAGACGGCCTGCGCGTCACGGCCGCGAGCGGGGATACGATCCGAGTGTACCCGGAGGTCTCTATCGCTGGAGGCTATGTTGAAAGCACTTTGATTGGCGCAGCTATCACGCTGCTTGCGATAAACGCCACCGAGTGGGTTGCCGTGGCTGTAAGCGGGGCCGGCATTTGGGGCGTGGAGACAAGTTAAGGAGCATCAAAATGACAGTTAAGACACGGATTCTGGTTGGTGTTGTATGGTTGATATGCGCCCTCTTTGTTGGTGCAACGATTGTCTCTTCCTTAAGACCAGCTGAGGCGGCAACGGTAACAGCGTCGGGCATCGCGCCTTCGACGGTCCAGACGTCCCACATCGCAGACAACGCCGTGACGGCGGCCAAGATCGCCGCCGCCGTTGCGGGCGACGGTCTACAGGGCGGGGCGGGCTCTGCCCTGGCCGTCGATGTCAGCGACTTCGCCGGTACGGGCCTGGAGGATGACGGCAGCGAGAATCTACGGATCAAGGTCGCGGCGACACAGACGATCAGCGCGGACAACTTCACGATCACGCATGGGGACGCGCCTGTGCTGCTGCTAACGAACGATGGCGGCGATCATCGCGTATCCGATGGGACAACTGCGGTTGCCAATGGTACGGTCAACGGCCAGAAGCTCCGGATCATTTACGTCGCGGCGAACAGCAAGCGAATAACGATCAAGGACGACGCGAATACGAAGCTTTCCGGTAACTGGCACGTTGCGCGGGAGGAAGCGTGGCTGGAGCTGGTCTGGGACGGCAGCGACTGGCTTGAGACCGGCCGTGGCAATAACTCCGCGACATTGGACGGTTATGACTCAGCGGGGGTGGGCGGAATCCTGAGTTCTATTGGTGAGTACGCTTACTGTTCGGCAGTTCTGGGCGGGGGTTATAATACGGTGAGCGCGGGTTACAGCGTGGTAGTTGGAGGCGTCTCCAACACCGCGAGTGGACTTTCTTCTGTCGTAGTTGGGGGCTCCGCGAACGAGGCGAGCGGGGAAGGCGCCGTCGCGATGGGTAAGGAAGCCCAGGCTTCGTTGCCGTATCAGGTTGCTCATGCAAACGGTGAATTCGCCGCTACGGGTGACGCGCAGATTACCGAATGCGTTGCGCGGATCGCGACTACCGACCAGGCGTTTAACGAGATGTTCCTCGACGGCGCTACCGCTAGTTCACGCTTCGTCGTGGCTGACGAAAAACTCTACGCCGTGACGATCACCATCGCGGCCAGGATGGATACCGGCACTACCGAGTGCGCGATGTTCAAGAGGA
>CAYYOX010000952.1:0-1702 GCA_964473065.1 uncultured Planctomycetaceae bacterium
AACTGCCGAGCTTTGCCCGGCGGGAGCGTGCTCTACCCCTGGCATGCCTCAAACCGGTACCGGTTCACCCCGCCCGCGGCGCGCTGGCCGGTGGTGGTACACGGCACTGTGATGCGCATTTCCTCTTCTTCCGGCGGCCTTTTGCTCTGGGTCAGATACTCCTTGCCGAGCACTGGTTTCCTACAGGTCTTCATCGCCTTCCGCGCGACTTCGGGCATCTGGCCCACGTAAAAGGGCATCGCGTTGGAGATACCCCGTTTGGTGATCACGCGGATCTCTCGCCGGCCCGGTTTTGCGTCGGGGGCCACCGTGACCTCGGCAAAGACGAGCTCTCGGTGGGCGGCAACGGCCGGGTTGCGCTCGTCTTCGGCGAGCAACATTTGGATCCGTTTGATCAGGTTCTGCTTTGCCACTTCTTTCTCGGACGGTTCGGGACCGTCCTTTGCGTCCGTTGCGGCCGGTTCTTTTTGCGGGCCGATGGTCGCGGGAAACTCGAACCAGGCCATCTTGGCGGCCATCACGTCGCCCACCATCGTTTCCTTCTTCTTCAACTCGGCCAGTTGCTGTCTGAGCAACGTCATCTCCTGATTGTTCCAGACCCTGTAGTAATCGACCAGCCGAACGGAAACCCCTTCACCGCTCACAACCACATCAGAAGCATAGACGAGCCGATATCCACCCAGTCTGATAGGGAAGGTCGTGCCCTGCTGGCCGCCAGCGGGATAGGCGTAACCGATGTACTGGTCCTGCGCCAGGACCGAAGATGCTGCGGCCATCAGGATGGCCAGCCCCAAGATCGGAAGCCTTTTGAATCTACTCATCGAGCTACTCCAGTTTCTGCACGGTATTGTTACATGATCTCTTCCAACATCCCGGTCGACTTCATTCCTTCCTTTTCGGTGTCCAAGACGTGGGCCTCGAACCCCAAGGGATGGGGCAGCTTGGCGTTGGCGTCGATGCCGGCCAACAGATAGAAGCTACCCAGCAGGTCCGCCGGATAGACGGGCCTTTGCTGGACCTTCTCACCTTTTTCATCGGACGAGCCGACGACGCGACCGCCCTTGAATCCGCCGCCGGCGACCAGCACGGTGAAGACAGGCCCGTAGTGATGGCGACCGCCGTTCCAAGGCGGCTCCCAGGAGACCTTCGGCGTTCTGCCGAACTCGCCGGTACACCAAACCAGGGTGCTATCCAGTAAGCCCTTTTCGCTCAGATCCGCAAGCAGCGTTGCCACTCCTTGGTCCAACCAGGCACACTGTCGCTTCATCGTCGCGAAGTGGTTTGCGTGCGTATCCCAGCCACCGGGGAAGCTGATGGTGATGTAGGGCACACCCGCCTCGACCATCCGCCGCGCCGCCAGGCATTCCTGCCCGAACGTGTGCCGGCCGTAGCGATCTCTGAGTTCCGTAGGTTCGTTTTCGAGATTGAATACTTCCTTCCCCTTGCCCAAGATCAACCCGTAGGCTTTCTGCTTGGCCTCCTCGGCGGCAGCCATCTCCGGGCTGTCCGCAAGGCCGTAGCCCAAGAGATTGATCTTATCGACCAATTCACGGCGGGCCTTTTGCCGGGCGTCGTTGATTCCCTTGTTGACGATCCCCTGCACCTCGAAGCGTTCCGCGTTCGGATCGCCGCCCGTGGCGAAAGGTTTGTACCCGGGGCCCAGGAAGCCCTCCTCGGAAAACCGCCCGGCTGCCTGTAGCAT
>CAYYOX010000952.1:1712-2295 GCA_964473065.1 uncultured Planctomycetaceae bacterium
CCTTTGTACTGCTCCTTCTTGAAGAAGGTGAATATGGCGCCCACACTGGGGTAGGCCAGCCGCCCGCCGGCCTTGTGGCCGGTTTGCATCAGGTAGGCCGCCGTCTCGTGGCCGTTGATGCCATGGGTCATGCTGCGGATCAAGGAGTACTTGTCGGCCTGCTTGGCCAAGTGGGGGAACAGTGCGCCGAGTTGGATTCCATCCACGTTGGTGGGGACGACTTTATCAAACTCACCCAAGTAGTCGTAGCCCGAACCCGGCTTCGGGTCCCAGGTATCGTTGTGCGACATGCCGCCCCACAAGAAGATCTGGATCACCGACTTGGTCTGGCCTTTCTTGGCCTTGGCTTTGGCCGCCTCGTCTCGGGTAGCCTTCTGCTGGGCGGCTATCTGCTCGGGCGTCTTCTCGGCGTCGATCCTTGGCGAGCCGGACTCGCTGGCCGCCAAGATGCGGGAGCCCAAACCGCCGGCCGCGATCACGCCCGCCGCGCCCAAAGCGCCGCGTCGCCTGGCCGCGGGCCGGGATACCTGCTGTTGGTCGCCTGGACTGTGGTTTGGCGTCCTTATTTCCGTTCTGCTTTTGC
>CAYYOX010000953.1:0-452 GCA_964473065.1 uncultured Planctomycetaceae bacterium
CCTGTCCCCTTTTACCACTGTGCCCCCGTGTTGCCCCCCGAAATGGGGGACACACACCTTCGGCATCATAACCCCCCCCTGCCATACTCATCGTCGACGGAGCCAGTACCAATTTTCAGCCTCCCGCGCCCAAACGCTTTTCAGCACCACCGACATCCTCTACACTGAATTCGTCCGGTTCACGGTTTGGGGAAAAACGGTCATGGGTACGTCAGTTACCGATTATCAGGCCGGTTCGGCCGATCCGAGCTCGATCACCTCCGGGCTGCTGGGACGCGTCAAAGTCCAACAGCCGGAGGCTTGGCGGCAATTGGTGCGGCTGTTTGGCCCGGTGGTCTACGGGTGGTGTCGCCAGTCGGGCATCCAGCCGGCGGACGCCGCCGATGTGGCCCAGGAGACGGTTCGTGCGGCCTCGACCGGCGTGGAGAAGATCCGCAGCCGACAGACTCGCG